>DUVD01000015.1 GCA_012841225.1 Fibrobacter sp. | reverse complement strand
TAAATAATAAGAATTAGTTTTCGTTATTTTTCATTTCGACTTGCTCGCGGTCCATCGTGTGCTGTAAGTATTCCTTAAAGTCACGGTCGATGTTAACGCCTTCAAAGTCGGCAGCATCTTGTTCTAAAACGAAAACAGCGCTAGGGTTATCTAGCCAACCAATAACGTCAACGTCGTCTAATTTCATTGACTTATCGCCTGCTACTGTAGCAAGGTATTCTACTTGATTTTTGCCAACCCAGCCTTGACCACAAGAGGCTTTAACAAGAACGTCTGTGTCGCCATCTTTAACGATAGCCATTTCATCGTTAAAACCAGCAGTGCAAACGACGCTGCCTCCGCCTTTTTCTTTTGTTAAATCGACGTCTCCGCGTTTAGACTTAACCCTTTTTGGAGCAGCAGAAGAAACGGCAACCATTAAAACGAGAACAAAAAACAAAATTTTTTTCATATCATTCCTCAATACAGGGAAATCCCTTTGCATCAGTTTATCCAAATATATGCTTTATTCTACACTTTAGGCAAGTTTTTTTCTTTTAAATTTGATGTTATGAAGAAATTATTCCTTTTTATCTTTTTTAGTCTTTTGCTAGCGGGCTTCGCTGGTGGTTTTTATCTCAAAAAACGCTTAGAAACGCCTTCTATGAATAAAAACCCCATTATCTTGGAGATTCCTATTGGGAGTTCTCCTGCAAAAGTTTCACAAATTTTACATGAAAACAAGGTCTGGAACGACCCCGATATGTTTCGCTTGTGGTGCCGAGTGAAAAAATGCGCTTTGAAGGCGGGTTGGTTCGAGATTCCTCCCCAACAAAATCTTGAAGAATTGATTGCTATTTTTGAAAGTGGTAAAAATGCAGTTCGTAAAGTCACTATTCCAGAAGGCAGGGCATCTTGGGAAATGCCTTTTTACATTAAAAAAGAATACCCCGAACTAGATGCTGCGGTCTGGGATAGTTTAGTGCAAGACGCAAAATTTGCTAGAAGTTTAGGCGTGAATGCCTCTAGTTTAGAGGGTTATTTATTTCCCGAAACCTACTTGCTTCCTTTTAAAAGTGATGAGGAAACCATTATTAAAACGATGGTCGCAGCCAACTTAAAACTGCGCGATGAACTACAATCGCAAGGCGCTAGTGTTTGGAAAAAGCTAGGTGGCTGGCATCAAATTTTAACTCTCGCTAGTGTGGTCGAAGAAGAAACGGGCAACACCTCCGAAAGGACTATTATTGCGGGCGTCTTTCATAATAGGCTAGACTTAGGCATGCCTCTTGGAGCAGATCCCACTGTTCGCTTTATCTTTAAAAACTTAACTGGTCCTATTTATAAGAGTCAACTAAACAGCGACAGCCCCTATAACACGCGTAAATTTGCTGGATTAATGCCAGGGCCTATTTCTAACCCAGGGCGCCAAGCGATTGAAGCCGTTCTAAACCCCGAAAAAACAAACAAGCTCTACTTTGTGGCTAAAGACGATGGGTCGGGAACCCACTTTTTTGGCTCTACATTAATTGAGCACAACCGCTTTAAAGATAGCGCCGCTCAAAATCGTTTACGCCACTAGCATTTGGTTTTACAAAAAATCGTAGGCGCCAAACTTGATAAAGAAGTTATAGTCCTTCCACTTTTTTAGGTCTTTGGTATTAGAATAATCTACGATTCGACTCAAGCCAGCACGCACATCTAAAGAGCGATAAGCAAAGCGCAAAGTTGGTTCTAACATAAAGCGATGGTCTTTCATGGCTACTGTGGCGTTTTCTTCAAAGTCTTTGATGTAAGCAGCAAAAAGCCAAGCCCCAAACCAACCCTTATGAAGCCCCGCTTGCAAGCGAACTAAGCCATAATGATAGGAACGAGTTTCTGCAAAATACCACTCCGAACTCCAAGGCGTAGGCAACATTCTATGACGATGCGCATTGTCGATAGGCTCGGAATTTAAAAGTTCTGGATAAACGTAACCATAGCCTTCTTTATGATAAAGACTAACTGCCCCAGAAGCGCCAGCACCCAAACTTAAAAAAGGCAACGGCGAATAATGGTAGTCAGCGCTCAATTCAGAACGGTAATGCATTGGCACAAAGCCATCAAAACCGGCAAAAATCGAGCGCATAGAAAACTCGCCGTGAATGCCAAAGCCAGATGACCCAAACCAAGGTTCAAAATCGGGGGTTGAGTAATCGTAGGTGAATTTTGGTTCTATAGGAGTCGTTTTAAAGTCACCATCACTTTTAGAATAAGCCGTTTTATAAGTTCGAGAACCAAAGAGAACACTAAAATTCAACTGTTCTTCTGATGACACTTCATAAGCAAAACCGGTGCTAAAATCAGTCCTCGATTCACTAAAAATTCGATTCCATAAGGCTTCTTCGGAGAAGTAGCTTTTTAAGGGTTCTATATGTGAAAAATCGGCTTTAATAAAAAAGTCCCCTCGTCCTTCCCATAATCTAGCAAGCCGTATTTCTGGGCGAATGGCGTAAGAATTTAATCCATAAAAGGCCTCGGTGCTAAATAGGTATTCAAACTGATTAATAAAATGAAATTCAATTTTTCCATAAGCATTAGGGCCTAAAACATTAGAACCAAAAGCACCTAAATAAAAATCTAAAAGTGGCGGGGCTTTAGCTCCAATCACTAAGTCCGCGTCTTCTTCTAAATCAAACGAAATATCGTCGTAAAGAGGGTTACTCATGATCTTTTTTACAAAGCGACTAGGCGCTACAATTCCCGTGTCGGAGACGTCCCAATACGATTTGATATGGGAATATATTTGAGCGGGGACGCTTTCAAAAGAGGGATTATACTTAAACCAAGGGATTAGCGAATCAAGTGAACGAAGAGAAGATGGGGCACGGCCTCTCACTTTCGATAAGTCACCGAGGCGCGCTTCTATAGCAGAGAATCCCGCTTGAATCCATGCCTCTGGGGAGTCATTACTAACCTGGTGCGGGCGAATTAAAACGGCTGGCGGTGGGTTTATTTTAATGTCTTTTAATGCATTGTTCCAAAGCGTGCGCTTCCAAGGGTCTGAGATAGTATCTTTATAGCGTAAAGGAACAGGTATCGCTACGATCGAAATAACAGAGCTGTCTTTTTTATTTGGCTTAGGTATTTGTTCGCAGAACTCCCCTGAAGCCAGGTGTTTTTCTAAAGGGAGCGTTTTAAAAATGTCGTTCACCGAACTTCCAGAAGTGCCATCGCAAGAAAGTGCTAAAAAAGCCTTTGAAGGGGAAATTATTTTTTGGTAGAGGCTTTCTTGAATGCGAAATTTAAATAAAGCATTTTGTATTGAAAGCGAATCATTATCCAGAGAACGGTTCCCTGCTTTTAAAAAACCAGCTGTATCTTTCAAGAGAAAAAAACGAGCTTGAAGAGAAGGGATTTTAGAATTCGCTATTGGAAATAAAGGGGCTTTTTTTTGTAAGGCGGTTTTAGAAAGTTGTTCTACTCCTACAAATGGTTTTATTTGAGGATCTAGGAACAGTTTTTGAATGGCATCTGGGCTCCAACCTTCTATCCAAAGCGCAGAAACCCAAGCCCCCCAAGATGAGGCGACTATAGAATCGATAGGGATTTGGTAGGCTTCAATGGCATAGAACATGCCTAAAAAATACCACGGGGAATGATCTCCACCGCCAAGAAAAAGGACCGTTTTCTTCGACTCGGTTTCAGGTGTCGGGACTGCCCATAAGAAAGTACTCGACAAGCAAATAGCGAGAGCGAAAAAAAATCTTTTCATGTCAACCTATCTTTGAAGGGTCAAAGGCGTGCTTCAAAGAATCCTTCTTAGAAATAACGCCTTCCTTTACTAGCTCCGATAAAGAGTGATCGATAGAGAACATGCCTTCGGCGCTACTACCAGTCACCAGAGGCGGGAGCTTAAAGTGCTCACCACTTCTAATTAATGCAGCTACATTTTGGTTATTGTAAATGAGTTCCCATGCGGCGACCATTCTGGTGTTATCGACGGTTGGTATTAAATGCTGCAAGACAAGGGCTTTTAGGTTAGAGGCTAAAAGAGATTTTGCAATTTTCATTGTTTTGGAAGATTCAAATGAGACCATTGCATCTAAAGCGCCTATTGAGTTACCCGCGTTAAAGCAGCCTACAACAATGGCTCCGGCTTCTGCAGTGCGTAACGCAGGAATAATGTCTTCATTTTGAATATCCCCTAACCAAAAAAGATCGGTGCCCGCAAGCAAGCCCTGCTTTAAGTCTTTGGCAATGTCTTTTCTTTTAGATTTAATCACAAGGCTTTCCCCAGTGGGAATAGCATATTCTTCGACTGAGTCCAAAAATACGGCACGAATCATTTTATTTTGGCAAAGAGCACTTACAAAAGAAGAGGCCGTTGTCGTCTTTCCAGAGCATGGAGGCCCGGCAAAAAGAACTAACCCAGAACTTACTCCCAAAAGGTTCATCATGGCGTCAGGGGCCCCTATCTCTGCAAAATTTGGGCATTCGGGCATCAGTGGCCTAAAACTCGCTAGCTTGCCAAAAGCTTCTCTGGAATAACGCACGCGCCACTGAGAGTTACACCAAGGGCCTGCACAAAACACGCCGGATTCGCCATCTAAATAATTGGTAAATGCATCGAGAGAACCAAAAGAAATAACCGGAGCATCTGGGATCATTCGGACTTTGTTGTTAAGGCGAATCGCCGGCACAAAACCTTCCACTACAATCAATTCGCTCGCGCCTGCGTTTAGCGCATATTCTAGACAATTTTCTATAGGTGAACTCATTGCTTCTCTCCTTTACTTCTTTTTCGACGGGCGATAGGTGGAAAAACGACGACCATCAAATGCGCGTTTCCAAGCTTCTATGCCTTCTATGTAGCCCGACTCTACCAATTTCTGTAAAGAGTCATCTAAGGTTTGACCCGAACCCTTCATGGCGCTAAGAGCAGCGGGTATTTGAGACAGCTCTCCCTTGCGAATCATATTAGCAATTGTCGGTGAGGTTTTCATTGCTTCGACGGCAAGGACTTGGCCTTGTTCGTCGACTACTGGTAACAAATGCTGTACAATCATTCCTTTAAGTTGGTCGGCTAAGGAATGGGCTAAAACCGAACGTTGCACATCGGAAACAGAATCTAAAAAACGGGTTAATATAGCTAGAATATTATTGCCAGAGACAACTGCAAAAACAAGAGCCCCGGCATTTGCTGCCTGTAAAATGAGCACTAGCTCTTCGATGGTTTCGAGGTGGTCAAATAAAATAACATCAGCACCGTCGTTTATAGCACTGCGAATGCCCAACGGCCCAGAGGAAGCATGCAAGCCTACTTCTTTTTGAG
>DUVD01000144.1 GCA_012841225.1 Fibrobacter sp. | reverse complement strand
TGCAAGTAAAGCAAACGAATGGAAATGAGTAGAAAAAAAAACAGAATAAAAGCAAGAAACACTAACACTTTTAGGTTTCGTTTTTGTAACTCTTCACTTCCAAAACTAGCGTTATACATGTTTGTGTTTCAAGTTGCCAGTAAAAATAAACTTAAAGGCAATGCCACCACAAAGCATGGTATATAAACTATCGGGTAGCGTTTGAGTAAAAAGCAAATTAAACAACTCTTTCACTTCAATCCCTATTGCAATAAAGTAAACGATGTCACAAATAAAAAAGCCAAGGCCAAGTATGCCTATTTTCATGCCTAAATTTAAAGTCAAAAATCTTTCTTCCAATTGCCCTACAACAAAACCCAATACCAGCATAGAAAGTGTGTGCGCGCCAAGCCATTCAACAGGAGCATAAACATCTAAAACGAAACCTGCAAAAAAACCCCACAAAGCACCAATCGCCGGCCCTCGTCGCAGGGCAATCAATACAATAAAAATTAAAATAAAGTCAGGCCCAATATCAAAAACACGAATCCATTTAGAAACGGTGGTTTGCATCAAAACTGCAATTACAAACAAAAGAGGAAACCTAATCCATTGCCACATTATTTTAACATCTCCTGGACAATCCAATTGGGTTCTTTTTGCATTACAAAAACTTCTTCTAAAAAAGAAAACTCTTGAAAGGGTACCACTTCCATATCACGCATGACTTCTAAATCTGCCTTATGGATCTTTTTAACAAGTCCAACTTCAATCCCTTTAGGAAAAATGCCCCCAAGACCAGAAGTAATCAAAGTATCCCCTACCTTCATTCCTGCGCTAGTCGGGATTAAAACCGAAAGATGATAAGCATTTACGGACTCTAAAAAGCCTACCGCCCTTGTTCTTTTTCCCATTACAGAAAGCTTTAAATTTGGGTCTACTAATAATTGAACCGAAGCGTGATTTGCTTCAACCTTTGAAGTTTTACCTACAAGACCGCGCATAGAAAATACAGGCATTTCTTCTTTTAGCCCGTGATTGATTCCTCTGTTAATCACAACAGTGGTTAAAAAACGTCCTGGATTTCGACCAACTACTCGTGCGGTAATAATAGGGTAATCCCATTTATCATCAAAGCGAACTAGTTCATGCAAACGAATTAATTCTTGTAACCCTTCTTTTGCTTTATACACTTCAATGCGCAGTTCTGCATTTTCTTTTTTCAACAGCTCGTTTTCTGCTGACTTCCCATAAAAATCATCTATAGAGGAAATTAAGCGTTGCGCAGGATAAAAAATGGTAGTAAGTGCAGAAGAGACAATACTATTCTTAATTGACAAAGGTGCTTGACGAATTAGCAAGGCCAACAAAAATAAAATCATAAAAACGATTAGGCCATGGCCAATCGATGAAATCGTTTTTAAAAAACGGGTTATTTTAAACATAGTTTACCCGTGTACCAGTATATTAATTAGAAGAAGCGATAAGAACAGGACGATACTTGTCGAGATCTTCGAGTACTCGAGCAGCGCCTTTACAAACGCAAGTCATAGCATCATCAATCACGTTGACAGGTAATCCGGTCTCTTCGCGAATACGAGCATCCAGACCACGCAGTTGAGAACCACCACCAGTCATGATAATGCCTTTATCTAAAATATCAGCGGACAATTCTGGAGGCGTAATGCTCAAAGCTTGTTTGACGGCTTCGATAATGGCAGTGACAGGCTCATGTAAGGCATCGCGAATTTCTTCGCTAGAAACCAACATGGTGCGAGGCACTCCGGCAATAAAATCATGCCCTTTCACTTCCATCGTTAATTCTTTTTCGAGAGGATAAGCAGAGCCAATTTGTGTCTTAATTAATTCAGCAGTGCTCTCGCCGACACATAAGTTATACATGCTTTTAAGATAACGCGTGATAGCTTCGTCCATTTCATCACCGCCGACACGCACAGAGGCGTTGCAAACAGTGCCGTTCAAAGCAATCACCGCAATATCAGAAGTGCCGCCACCAATATCTACAATCATATTGCCAACAGGATCTTCTACAGGAATTCCCATACCAATTGCAGCAGCCATGGGCTCGTGAAGTAAATGTACTTCCTTTGCGCCAGCCATTTTAGCCGCATCAATCACAGCGCGTTTTTCTACTTCTGTAATACCAGAAGGCACACCGATGACCACTCTGGGCTTTACTAAAAACAAAGGGTATTTTTGAACGCGTTTAATAAACGTTTGCAAAATGACTTCAACAAGTTCAAATTCTGCAATTACGCCATCTCTCATAGGCCTGACTGCCCGGCTTTCGCCTGGAGTGCGTCCCAACATTTTTTTAGCTTCAAAACCAATCGCTGAAACGCGGTTGTTTTTGCTATCGACAGCAATAACTGTAGGTTCATTAATAACAATGCCCTGACCAGCAACGTGCACCAAAGTATTGGCGGTGCCAAGATCTATACCAATATCACAAGAAAATAATCCGAACAAAGTAAAAACCTCAATAAGAATTTAATAACAAATATAAATTAAAAACAAGCACCTTATGTGCTATTCAGAAAAATTAGATCCAAAAAAGAACTTTTTATAATAACGATCCCACTTGCGATAATGAGTATCGTAACGATATTTTCGTTTTTGATATAGCTTAATTTTTTTATAAACAAAAAAATCAACTTCTGCATATGCAGCATAAATCTCTGCACTGGCACCTTCGAACTGCCTAAAATCCTTAATTTCATAGTAAGGCGAGTCTAAAATATCTTCCCGAGAGCCAGCTGCATTCAATATTTCTGCAACCATGAATTTTAGATCTTCTTGTAAATAAGGATGAAGTTTTGACTCAATACGTGCAGGGGGTTCCGAACAAGCTATAAAAACAAAGATAAAGAGCAGTAAACTTTTTTTCAGCATAAACAAATCCAAGACCGATAAATCATTTTCATAATAAAATACAAAAAAATGCCGCTCTATGAACGGCATTTTCAAAATAGAATACAATAAAAGAATTAGAACGAGTAAGTCGCAGAAATCCTAGAGAAAAGACGACCTTCGCCTTGGAAGGGGTTACGGAAGAGCAAGTCTTCGGCTACAGTCACATCTATTTTTAGCTTCTCTTCGATGTTAATACCAAAACCAAAACCGACGTGGTCATCAGGAGTCCCATCACCTAAAGGATTTGTGCTAAAGAAACTTCCGTTTTCAAGGCAAATACCAGAATTTCCAGAATTACGAGGGTCTTGTTTGCAAGAGGTATATAAAATTGATTTTTTGCCACCCACGCGAATTACAAACCAATCAAACCAAATATTCCTCTCAATACCAAAGCTAATTTCTCCACCAATTTCTTTTCTACTATCCCACATAAGTTCATCAGCACTTTGAGAGTTATAGGTCGATTGATTGGTAGTATAATCGAATTCCCAATCATGAGCTTTCATTTGATTCCAAATAAAATCAGCGCCAAGCCAGAAAAAACCGCGGTCTAAAGCTACGTTAATGCCTAAACCAACTTGAGCATGCTTATTGCGAATCCCTGGAGCCTGAATAAAGCTACCAGAAGCTGCTGGTATCAATTCGCCATCAATTGCTTCTAAAGTAAAGAAGGCGCGCGTTTTACCTAAATAAGAAAAATCACCATCATCAAAAAAACCTTTATGCTCTGGTCCGTATTGGATGCGAGCTAAACCAAAGGAAGCTTCAAAATCGATAGAATTACGAAACTGCCAGTTGATACCAGCATCGGCGCGAACAATAGAAGCATAAGAGTTTTTATTAACTTGGTATACGCCGCTAGGTGTTTCATAGCCTCCTTCCTGGTGAGCGATAAACACATGCAAACCAACTGCATTACCGCCAGCGAATGAACCACCCAGAAACCCGTCGAAATTAGTGACCGTTTTTGGAAGTTCTGTGGTGTCTCGAGCATTGTCACCAATAAAACGAGATGGCAGGTATTTAAATAGTTCTGTGTCTATTCTATTAAACAAACCACCTATAGAAATACGAGCATCTGGGGAGCCCGTCGATTTTAGTGGAAGAGCAAAAATACCGCCAAAACTGGGTTGTGAAGGGTCTTTGTTAGTGCCAGCCAAAACATCATCGGTGTAGGTACCGAATTCACCAATTAAGTAATTGGGATAAAAATTGATATTAGCGGGGTTATCAAAAATGCTCACATCATCCATAATGTAAGTCGTTTTTTTACCCATAGATTCGACACGCGCAAAAGTGGCAAAGGCAGAACCGACTCCTATCACACCAAAGGCTACGCTAGCAACAATTATAGATCTGAAATTCATTTAAAACTCCTGTGAAATTCTTATTTAAACTTAATTTTATAAACGAGTTTTAGCAACACAAAAATAAAAAAACGAGGCTGAAAGTGACCTTCCAACCTCGTTTTCCTAAAACAAATTATTTATTCAGAGAATGTAAACGGAATAGTTACCGTCGTATTCCCGGACTTAACTTTGCTAAACACCCAACGGCTGACAGCATTCTTGACTTCGTTGTCAAAATCACTAAAGCCAGTAGTTGAAGAAGCAATAGAATTACTAATTACTTGTCCACCTGGGGCGATTGTAAAGCGAAGAGTTACCTTACCGGCAAAACCTGGCTTCACCTTTAGATTTTTGTTATAGATATGACGGAGACCAGGAGTGCGCTGACGAACCACTTTCATGATGTCTGCAGCACTACGGGAACCACCGCCAGCACCCATATCAATATCACGTTCGGAAGGGGTCTTAATAGAACCTCTAGCTTTAGTAGTGATACCACCGCCACCACCGCCGAGAAGCCCTGCAAGACCATCTCCAATACCGCCAGAACCACCTTCTGCATAACCGTCATTGAAACCACCGTCCGCTTTACCGCGACGACCGCCCATGACAGTTTTTCCAGAAGTTTGAAGACCAGCGACATCTTTCAACACTTTATCGATATCTTTAGTGAACTTTTGGTTTTTCATCAAATCATAAGCGCCATAATTAGACTTGTTAGTCTGAGCTGTAAGAAGCTTTAGCACACCACGAGTTTGGGGCGCATTAGGCTGCCCTTTACCGCGAGGCTTACCGCCGCCACCAGCTTTTTTACGAGGCTTTTTGGGGTCTTTCTTCTTTTCTTCTTTTTTCTCTTCTTTCTTCTCAATATTTAAAGAAGCAGAAAGATCCGCAGCGGCAGTGTTATCGAAGATCACATCTTCAATGACCACTTCGTACATAGAAGCCCAAAAAGAAAATGCAAGAGCACAAGCCATTGCTATACCCGTGATACCAGCGAGTCTCTTATCCGATTCAGGCATAAGAGATGCGACTAATGGATCAATAGGAATGTTTTTCTTAGCCATAATTATTCCTCCCCTGCGTTTTTCATACTAACGGCAAACGCAATATTAGTATAACCTGAGAAACCACAAGTGGCCATCACTTTATACATCGCATCGTAAGGGATATTTTTATCGATCTGAACAATGATATTACCCGGTTCATCCGCTGGCAAGCCCATTCTCAAAGCATGTTCTTTCTCTGTTTGACGACGTTCTTTAAGAACAGAGTCAACCATAGGGATCAATAGTTCTTCTTGATCAAGCACTTCTTTAGTCGTGATCACTTTTCCATTATCGACAAGAACATAATTGTTATCGACGATAACGGTAAGAGACACTTCTTTTGGTTGCACTCTTGAAGTTGAAACAGGGAGAATCAGGTTTTCAGCTTGTGTCACCAATTGTCCTTCTGCATCGATGTTTTTAATCATAAACACGAGGATAATAGTCATCATGTCCATCATAGATGTCAAGGAGAATGGGACGTTTTCATTATAGGAACGTGACTTTCTAGCCATTATTAACCTCCCAGTTTTGCAAGGTTGACCTTTATGAAACCAGATGCTTTCGCTCTGTCCATAAGGCTGATTATTTTATCAAACTGAGTGTCATCATTTGCTACGACAATAATATTATCTGCATCATCCAAATCGATAAACTGCGTATGAATTGCAATTAAGTCTTTCGCAATTAAATCGTATGCGGAAAGTGGATAAATTATGTTGCGAGCAGCATCTTCGGGTTTCAACTTACGAGCAGAGTTTTCTGCGAGAGTAGCAACAGCGACGCCTGCACCAGGTTTTTTCAAAGCTGGAGGAGGTGTTAAGCCTAAGTTTCCCTCACCCGTAAGAGCGAGAAATTCGTTGTTACCATCAACAAAAGCACTGTCCGGTACGTTTTCACCTTGAGATGAGTAAATCGCCCATATTACACGACCTGGGTCTTCTTCTGAAGTTTTTTCATAAGCCCAAAGTTCAATGGTCTCGATTTCATACATGTACTTTTCGACATCCATTTCAACGCCATCTTTACATTTAGGCCCTTTACCTGCTTCTACAGATGCTTTAACATCCTCTGCCGCATGGGTAATGAGCTGCGCATCAGATTTGCAACGGAACGTCCACATTTCTTTGAAAAAGACGTTAGGTTGAAACCCGCCACGTGCACCGATGACCATGTAATCAGAAGTTATTGCTAGCGATAAATTCAGACTCTGCTGGTCCGGTTCTGGAGGCGGTTCATCTTGCATATTCATTAAGCTGCGTTCGGGCAGGTTAACTTCAACAATAGCAAGCTTCTGAAAGGCCGTCATGGAAAGCAGCATCGGAATAAGAATCGTAAACAAACCCATGGCCGGAAGTAGATCCGGTTCTTCTGGTGGTGCAGGTTTCTTGATTTCTTTTGCCATTTAGTTACTCCAATCTAGTTAACTGTTGTCAATTTTAAAATTATGACAATGAGTTAATAATTTTAAGTCCTTTTTCTTCCATTTCTTGAATCAAACGTTCGCTGTTCATATTGAGGATACCCACAATAACGAGAAGCGGAACAGCTGAAAGAAGACCAAGAAGAGTAGTACCCATAGCGATTGCAATACCGTCGGCAAGTGCCTTAGGACGTTCAGCAGCTGGTTTGTTAGCTACAGCATCAAACGTAAAGATAAGACCGTAAATAGTACCCATAAGACCGAGAAGGGTAGAGACCGAAGCCATCACCGAAATCATATTGACATAGCGTGTTAAACGAGGAGCTTCTGTAAGAAACACAGCGTCAGATGCCGCAGTCATGCCTTCGCGGCCACCGTCGCGTGAAGCAATGATAGATGCCATTACCTTAGCGATAGGAAGATTTGAAGCATTAGCAATACTTAAAGCTTGATCATATTGTTTTGCACTTACGAGTTTGCCGAAATCGGCTAAAAATTTAGCGCGACCCTTGCTGCTCTTAAGCATGATATAAACAAAACGTTCAACAGAGAATCCGAAGCCGATCATAAAAACGATCAAGATCATCCACATGAACTGCCAGCCATCAGAGTCTAGGTTGAAAGATTGAAGCATTTTAGACATTAGAGTACTCCTTGTATAGAGTTGTTTTAGGTTTAAAGTAGATTCCTGCGATCATATTTATTTTTTTTTGGTCGATTAAAGGTACTTTTTAGTGTAAAACTTTGTTTACTGCTCAAAAACACCTATAATCCTTTAACTAACAAGGAATCTCAAGAGAGATTCCTTGTAAAATTGTTTTTACTGCTTAAGGGGTCACCGGTGCTGTTTCAGGGTAATCAGCAGAAGGTGTAGGAACTAAGCGCTTCTTGAGAGTTTTAAGTTCGTCTTTCAAGTTTTGATTTTCAGCTTTAGCTTCCTTAATAATATCGCGGTAAGTTGCTATTTGCTCTTCTGGAGTCATTACTTCAGAAGAAGAAATCTGCTCGATACGCGCCTTGGTGCGGAAATATGATGGGTCTTGGAATAGTTTAGACGGATCAAATTTCTGAATTGTAGTGGCAAGGGCTTCATTTGAAGCATCTAAAGCTTTAAGAGTTTCAAAAAGTTTAGCAGTCCAATTGTTGTCAATACCATAATGAGCAGAGGCTTTGATTCCTGTGGCACAGCGAGGAGCACCAGCTTCTTTTGCTGCTGAAGAACGGCCACTCAATTCTTCGCGATAAGCCTCGAGATCTTCATGTACAGCCATCACGGCGTCTTCTTTGACCATACCTTCGTATTCCATATACTCTTTAACAATAGCTGCACTATCTGGTAGTGGGGAGTTTGCAAAGGCATCAGAGACCTCAACAAACACAGCGCATTCTTGATAGTACATTTCTATATAGCCTTCTTCTGCAGAAATAACGTCAGCATTGTAGAAGCCTTGGTCACGAGCTAAATCGATATTCTTTTGAAAAATGGGGCGAGCTTGTTCGTAGTAACTTGGGAGCTGCTGAACAATACCAATGCGCTCGGCAAACTGTTCGTCCTCTTTCTTTCCAGTAAGTTCTTGCTCACGGATTTTTGCGGCCATGGTCACAAAGAGCATACCCATTTTATTTGTGGCGCGGAATGTCCATTTTTCTGAGGCATATGTCGCTGACTTAGAGTATTGAGCCATGGCTTTTTGTAGAACAGCAACCAATTGCTTGATAGTAGCAGCCTTATCTTTTTCTTTACCCTTAAGAACAAGAGCATCCATTTTTTTGTATTCGTTTTCGCCCAAATAGAATGCAGCTTCAGCAGGAATTGCTGGGTCAGCGTTCTTAATTTGAAGACCGTATTTATCGTAAGCTTCGAGTGTTTTTGAGTATTGAGCAATAGCCTTGTCTAATTCTTTTAGCTCCATATACGCACGAGCAGCACCGATGTGCGCCGCAATTAACTTTTCTTTATCGGTTGTGTACATCTTAATAAAGTTAAGGTATTCTGTAGCGGCAATGTCCCACTTCTTTGCGTTTTGATAAGCAAGTGGAATACTAAACGCGGCGTCCAAAGCGTAGGAGCTTTTAGAGTAATCGCGAACAAGATCTTTTGAGCAACGAATAGCCTCTTCAGTCATTTTTGCTTCATCATAGGTTAAGCAAGCATTATAGAGAAGACCAGGAGTTTTCTCGTTCTTAGGGTAGCGCTTATACGCGATTTCAAAAGTCTGAGCAGCTTGTTTTTTATCTGGTATGGAGTCGTAAGTGGTCGCAGCAAATCCAATCGCTTGGAAAGCCATAGAGTCTTGTGGAAAGTTGTCTGTAATAAATAAGAAGGTACGTGCGGCTTCGCGAGCTTTGTTGTCTTTCTTATAAGCAGATGCAGCACGTAGGACTCCTCTAATAGTCAAAGGAGAGCGTCCATATTGCCTTGGCAGCAACATAAAGGTTTCTGCAGCTAAAGTGAATTTATTTCCATTTTCATAAGCGATAGCCGCTTCAAAAACAGCCTTATCAGCAAAATCAGCCGTTGGGTAGCGTTTGACGAGATCTAAATAGGCCTTAGCACCAATTTCATGCTGGCCATCTTTCACATACTTTTCTGCTTTTTGGAAAAGAACAGCGGCAATGGCTTTTTCAATTTCTGTGGCCATCGAGTCGTTTTTAGTCTCTTTAACCTTTGTGTATTGAGTAAGCAACCACTCGAATTCTTTTTGTGATTCTTCTAATTGAGCAGATTCTAATAACGATTGAGCGAGCATACGACTGATGAGCAAAGTATATTGATGATTTGGGAAATCAGTTCTTAATTTGCGCAACACTTCGATTGCAACCTTATGTTGTTTAGCTTGATAGTGGACAATAGCTGCGTTATAAGCGAGCTCAGCAGCTTCTTTTTGAGTGCCAAATTTGGCCATGTACTTTGCCACTTGATCAAAATAGGCTTTAGTTTCTGGTAAGCTATAAGATTTTACTGGATCATCGCCAGCTTTTGTTTTTTTAGCCGCTTCACGAGATTGATCCATCATAAGAACAGCATTATAACCTGCTTCTTCCTTTTTCAAAAGGGCATCGGCACCCATTGGACGACGTCCATAGCGAGCAGTGTCGGTGTCGACAATCCAATTAAACATTTGAGCTGCTTTTGAAGGCTGATCCATTTCTTGGTAAACAAGAGCCAAATTAATATGGACTCTGTATTCATCCCAAGACGGTTCTTTAGCATAACGCTTTAAGAAAGCAGAATAATTTTTAATAGCATTTGCATATTCTTTCTTTCCGCCTTCAACGTCGCCTTCTTTTGTAAGTTTTGCAGCACGAGCATGATGAAATTGAGGAATATCGAGCATAGCAGAGCGAATAGCACCCTCAGCACTCTTCACTGACTCAGGGTATTTTTGGTTTTTATTGTACCAAGAAGAGGATTTGTCATAACGCTTAACAACACGGTATCTTTGCTCTTGGGCTTCATCAAACTTTTGTTGCACTATAAGAATTTCAACTATAGCGATATCGGCCAAAGGGGCGTCGACATAATCTGGGTTAATATCTAACAAGTATTTAAAGGATTGAACAGCTTCTTCGTTGCGGTCATGGTCCTTATTCTTCATACCAATGCGATAATAAATAGAGTCTTTAAAGGCAATCTTCTTTCCCTTCAAGAACTTAGCCGCTACGCGAACGCCATCATCAAGGTCCGAAAATGAGGCCGCCATAAAGTCCATCGCTTCTTGACGTAAGTCACTTGGGTATTTACCCTTATCAGAACCCACGATATAATCATAGTACTTGATAGCTGCTGTTTCATATTCAGCAATATTATAATAGGACTCAGCTAAATGATACATAGCAAGAGCGGCTTCTTTACCAGTCAAGTTGTCAAAGCCTGTTACTTTCTTGTAAGCGGCAATAGCATCACGAAACTTGCGACTATTAAAGTGATATTCCGCTATGCGTAACCAAGCTTTTGGCACTAAACCATTGTTTGGGAAAGACCGAACTAAACGATCGCGAAGACGAAATGCTTTTTCTTCATCACCATTGGATTCATAAACAAATGAAGCCTGGTACATGACGTTAGGTGTTCTAGCTTCTTTTGGATACTTGTCGATGTATTCCAAGAAGTAGCCAAGAGATTTTTGGTGGTTTGGTTTAGGCAAGTTAGAGACGTTTTGACATTTCGCTGGCTTGTTATCGCGGTCCGCGCACCAAGCAGCATCGTCTTCAAACTGAGCCATTTTGTCGAGAAAAAGTTTCTCTTCCAATTGGTATTGGTAATGCCCTAGTTGCTGCAAAGCACTAGCACAACGAGAACTCGTTTTACCTTTACAATTCCCGACTTGTTTTTCCCACTGAGCAATAGCGTCGAGCATACCCTTTTGATCTATGCCACCGGAGCGACATGCTTGAGTAGCTTGGTTTTTCAAAAGTTTATATGAACTAGCACACTGCTTGTATTCAGAGGAACCTTTTTGCATACTTATGCATTTCGTATACAATTTTTTAGCTTCGTTCGTTTTATCCTTACAAGGATCAGCAAAAGTTACACCTACTGCGGTTAGTAACATCAAGCTAAAGACCATTAATCTATTCATCTTCTTTTTATCCACCTATTGATAAACTTTTAAAACGGGGTGACCCGGGTTTTAATCCAGGTCTAAATCGTCCAACTCTTCAAGTTGTTGAATTCCAGCACCACCAGCGCCTTGGTTTTTTCTCGTCTTTACAGTCGCGAGAGTAAAGCCAGCGTCATCCAAAATTCTCTTCCGGTTTGCTTCAAAACGATCACTTTGAATCGATTTAAGCATAAAGGAGGCATAATTTTCGATAGCTTTATTCGACTTGTCAAAAGTCGGTTTTAAAGCATCTCGTTTCTTTTGCACACGTGGGGTGGGCAATTGACGAGCAAGATCTAATGCTTGTTTTTGAACGCTTTCAAACTCTTCCGACATGTCATCATAAGCCTTGCGAGCGCTATCGCGAGCAGTCATAGAGACAACAGGTTGTTCTGTCAATTTTTCTGCTTGGCGAAGTGAATTTTCTGCGCGATTGTAATCTTTCTTCATAAAGTGGCAGTAGCCTTCAACAAGATAAGCCTCTGAAACTAAGAAAGAATTGGGCAAGTTGGCGATAATCCATTGAGCGGGTTTAATCGCTTCGTCTGGCTTATTCACTTTAATAAAAGCCCAAGCAACGCCTAGCATCGCTTCGTCGTATACAGGAGAACTTGATTTAACCTGTCCATATAAACGAGCCGCTTCTGCAATGTTTGCATTTTCGCTAGAAAAGAAAATATGTCCTAATTTGACCCGAGATGCATCTTGAAGGTCTTTTTCTGATTGGTTAGAAGTAGGCTGCTCGGTGATATCGCGGAAGCTATTTTCAGCTTCATCCCACTTACTCACACGACTATATGCAATACCCATCGTATAACGAGCATAGAAATAGTTAGCGTTACCGGGAAGAATAGCTGCTAAAAGGTCAACTGCTTCTTGGTATAAGCCTTGCTCGAACTTAATCTGTCCGGCAATGTAGTCCGCATCTGCTTTAACATCACTTTCGCCAAATCTCTGAGCAATTGCTTGATACTTAACTATAGCTTCGCTGAATTTACCTTCTTTATAGTCAATATTCATCAACTGGAAGTGGTATTTTGCGCGTTGGTCAGACTGGGGATAACGCTTAATAGCATCGTCATAAATGGACTTAGCTGCTTTATGCATACGTAAGTTTTCAAATGATTTTGCTTTATAGAAAGCCGCTTGATCCACAAGATGGAAGGCAGGGTATTTCGTTTGTACCTTACCAAAAGCATAAGCTGCTTCTAAGAATTGGCGATTTAAGTACAAGCGCATAGCAGCACGGTAGTCATTTTCAGGTTCGATCTTCAAACGACGATAGCGAGCCTCACCAATTTTTTCTTCACGAGTGTTACCAAAGCGAGTAGTAAGCTTCACTGCCCAAATAAAACCACGATTTTTCTGTTCGTAAATATCATCGTGAGACATTTCGAGATCTAATGCTAAGTACTTAAAGATGTTGAGGTCTTTTACGTTAATCGTAGCACCGGCTACAGGGTAGCCTTCTTTTGTGAAACGCACGCGAACGCCTAAGTGTGGACTCAGGTAATACGTTAGAGTAAAGCTAGTCTCAAGATTTTTACCTTTACCACCTTCGTCATCATCATGAATCAAGTCGATTACTGCTAATTCGGCTTTCGCCTCGAGCATACGATTTAATCCGCGATAGAAGATAGAGAAGTTTAAATTACTTGGGATTTTGTAAATATCGTCACTGGTCATCAATACAAAAGAGTAGCCATCGCTCGATTCCAGCGTACTAATAGCAGGCTGAAGAACGTTTTGCATGGCAAGGCCAATTTGCAAGAAACCAAATTTAGAGTTAGCAATTGGGTTCCAACTGATTCCTACATCAGCACCAACAGTAAACTGTTGATTACTTCCGAATTGGTCTACTTGAAGAATGGCGAGATCAATACCGAGAGCTAAGCATTGAAATAAGTTATAAGCATAACCAATTAATAATGCGTTCTCAGTATAAGAATGATTGCCGTCTACAGTAGCTCCATTTTCGAAAAAGGAGAAACCCAACGTGTGTTTATAGTCTATCGGGTAAGTTAAAGAAATATATTCTTGACTTGCTTCTCCGCTAATAGTGCTGAAGAACCCAATACCTACTTCCAATTGATCCGTCTCCGCAATTCCAGCTGGATTCACATACATTGATGTGTTTCCGCCGAACTCTCCAAACCAATCATTTTGCTGATACTTGTGAGGAGAGTACATTGGAGAAGCAGCTAGAGTGCTGACGAAAGCTAGCCCAAGGGCCGCTGATTTGATGAAACTTATACGAGTCACCTAACCTTCTCCTTTTACTTAATATCCGTGCGAGTAAATTCGATTCTACGATTTTTCGCACGGCCTTCGGCAGTAGTGTTTGTAGCGATGGGTTTTGTATCCCCAACACCACTAGTTATCATTCTACTTTCATCAGTAATACCCTTTTCGACAAGAAATTTCTTGACGGACTGAGCACGGTCTGCGGAAAGCTGTTTATTCTTCTCAGGACGACCGACGTTATCGGTATGCCCTACTATTTCAAACGTTGTTTCTGGGAACGTTTCCATAATATCGACTACTTTCATGAGCGAAACATAGGAATCTTGAGTAATAGTGGCCTTACCAGATTCAAAGTTCACCCCTTCAAGAACAAATACTTTTTTAGGAGGCACAGGAACTTCATCTGGGCAACCATCATCATCTTTATAACCATTCATTGTTTCTGGTTGGTCTGGGCATAAGTCTACGCCAGTACAGATGTGAGCATATTTTGCAGAAAGCCCTTTAGCTTGAACCCAAGGATCGCAAAGACCGTCACGATCGTTATCTGGATCGGGGCAACCATCATCATCTTGATAACCATCAAAATCTTCAGCTTCGTCGGGGCAATTATCTACGCCAGTACAAATAGAAGCGTATTTTTCAGAAAGACCTTCTTCAGCAACCCATGGGTCGCAAAGGCCATCGCCATCGGTGTCTGGATTGCGCGTTTCTTCTACTTCTGTTTCTTTTTGGATAGCGTCCATTGGTGTTAAGCCAATATCTAATTTTCCTTTTCCGCGCTTAAGCATAGGTGAAGAAGGACCGCAGTAAAAGTTTGGTTTACTTAAAGAGGGACTAATAAAAACAGGATCAAGAGATACGTTTGTACGGTTCACTTTAATGAAACGATTAAACGGATAATAGTTTTTGTAGATGTTGTTGTATTCAATACGCGTTTGACCCGCCGCAGGGTCGGCAAAAACACCGTAGTAATGGTTTTCCATAAAGATGTTATTGCGAGCGACTATGTTTGAAGGCCCTTTAAGAGCCAAACCAGAATAGCCGTTTCTCAAAACTACATTTTGCTCGATATAGGCATCGAGAGACTTAGCTCCCCAAGCAAGAATACCGGACCAGCGGTTGCCATACACCACGTTATTGCGAACGTGAGGCAATGAAATAAAGGCGCCGATACCTGTTGCCTTGTTATCGATAATGTAACAGTGATGAATATAAGGAGCAGCGTTCTCGCAAAGGACACCTTCAAGACCATTGCGGATCGTGAAATGAGATATTTCAGCTCCAGAAGTACCCATCACGGTTGGCCCTCGACGGCCTCCATCGATAATAGTAGTTACGGGATCCTCACCTTTGAGCACTACGCCCATGATGAGGGAGATGTTTTCATTATATACGCCACGACGAACGAGAATTGTATCTCCTGCATCAGCATTTCCGAGAGCATCTGCTATCTTCGGATAATCGCCGGGCACATTAATGACCTTTGCCGAGACGGTTCCCGTAAGGAGCATCACTCCGGCCAGAATAAAGACCAGTTTCTTTAGGGTCATATTGCTAGGTTTCTCCAATCATAAAACACTTACTAGTTTCGCAATCAATATCAGCGGTTTGTCAAAGAGCTCCTTTATCCAAACCTAAGTCAAAATGGAATATACCTTCAAAAACTTCGTTAGTCAAATCTTTTTTCATTCATTTTTTCAAATTATTGAAAAAAAAAAGAAACAAGTCCGAAAAGAAGAGAGGTAGTCTCCTTTCTTGCACTCTTATTCTTGAGAACTATCGTCCTCCTTCTTAGACCCTTGTATAGAAACGCGTAAATCTTGACATGTTCTTTTAATGTCCTGCAAAGCCTTGCGAGCTCTTGTCCCAGCAGATTTATTTCCCCTTTCAAATTTTTCATACTCTCTCTTGAAAGCCTCAAGTTGTTGTTCGAGCGTCTGTACTAAGTTCATAAGGATACTCCCAAAAAAAAAGGTGTTGCTTGGAAAATAAATAAACTTTTTGGCAAAAATCACGTTTACAGTAAAAAAATAATTACAATAGTCATTTTATTACAAAACTTTAAAAGAATCTTGAAATAAAACCAAAAAAAACATTCTTTTATCTTTTTTTTATGTTATAGAAAAAAGTGTTTTTAGTGCTAAAAGCCCCTTTTCTTGTATATCAAAAGAAAAATCGGTAACAAACATACGGATATGCTCCTCAATTACAGAATCATCTTCTATTTGAGCTTTTTCTTTAATAAAAGGCGTAACTAAGCCCTTGCGCGACCAAGCGGCTTTAATACTTTGTTGTATTTCTTTTTCAATAGACAAAACTAAATCGTCTGTTAAAGAACGACGAGCGACTGTACAGCCAAGAGGAATAGGCAAGTGAGTCTTTGCTTCGAAATAAGCACCGAGGTCTTGTAACAGGTAAAGCCCATCGCGCTCCCAAGTAAAACGGTGTTCGTGAATCACAACTCCCTGCGCGCTTTTTTTATTGCACAAGTTCTTATAAACTTGATCGAAAAAATCGTATGAAACATTAATAGATTCGTCTGGAAATTCTTGGTTATGCCAAAAATGAAACAATAAAGCAGCGGTAGTGTTTTTTCCGGGGAGCTGTGTTTTTAAGTTTTTACTATAGCCTGCAGGCTTTGAAGAAAGCAGCAAAGGCCCGCAACCATAACCGATAGCGCCGCCAGAGCGTAGGATTTGATAAGAGGGATTGATTAGGGGCAGAACACCGCAGCTGACTTTAGCGACGTCGAGTTCTCCTTTAATAACCATTTCATTTAATGTCTGAACATCGGTATAAGTGACTTGCCACTCAATATTGGAGTCCGCATTACCGGCAATTAAATGTTCGTATATAAAAGTATCGTTGGGGCATGTGGAAATGCCGAGTTTTAAGGCGGTCATAATGACACCATAGGATCAATCACTTTCTTTTTTAATTGATGTAAGGCTTCTTCTACTCTCCAACTTGCCTTATTGCGCTCTGAAACGTAGTTGCTAACAGCCCTAACCTGATATGCGTCAACACCAAAAACAGAACAAAGGGCAAAAAATGAAGCCCCTTCCATGGATTCCACGTCTGCATTAAAAAGATTTCGACGGCTTAGTGCTAAAGTGGAAGTGCCGGTGCAAGTGTTGACGGTAAGCCCTCTTACGCCTTTTAAGGCTTTAATACAAGAGGGCGCGCGCATTAAATCGCCTCCAGAGTAAGGGTTCTCTTTTGAAGAGCATAGTGGCCAGGGATGAAAAGAGCCGTCAATGTCCTGAAACCCTTGATCGCCTATAGTCTCTGTGTCTACTCGAACAACATCTCCAATGGCGAGACTTGATTCAAAAAAAGCACCTGCAATGCCCATTTGAAGAACAGTACGATACCGATTTTGGTATAAAAGAGAACAAAGAGCGGTGGCAAAAGGCAAAATACCCACCTCTAATATGGCGACATCAAAGTGATTTTTAATAGAAAAAAAAGGGGTTCGCTCTTCTAGGCGTATCTGCTCGGGGAATACAGCATTGCATTCAAGTGCTGAAGCAAAGACGATCAGAGTGCCTGGCATTAATCCACAATCCTTTCAATCG
>DUVD01000143.1 GCA_012841225.1 Fibrobacter sp. | reverse complement strand
CGATTACTTCTGTATTCTTGAAAAAAACTAAGCAAAGAACTGATTATGATCATCACCAAAACTACGATTACTGTTTTCCAATCCCTGTCACCCGGAGCAGCATACCACACATCTATAATAAAAGAAATAACGACGATGGCTAAAAGAATAAGGATAAATGGATTGAGGAATGATTTAAATAGTTGGGCGTACCACGAAGGTGCTTTATCATAGTCCACTTCATTTAAGCCATATTTTGAAATCCTCTTCTCTGCTTCTTCGATAGAAATGCCGTCTTTTGAGCTCTCGAGCATTTTGTACAGCTCGTTGGTGTTTTTTTGAGATGCTTCTCGAAGCTTATTCGCTGCATTTAAATTCATTTCTGGCTTAGTTTTCATCTATAGGTTCCATACGTTTGGTAAGGGAATGTGATAGCTATGCTTTTTTTACAAACTCGGATTTTAATTCCATAGCCCCATAACCATCAATTCTACAATCAATATTGTGGTCGCCAGCCTTTAGGCGAATGTTTTTAACCTTCGTTCCTATTTTAATGGGCTTGGGCGAACCTTTTACGGGTAGGCTTTTTATAATGGTCACCGAATCACCGTCTTTTAGCTCATTTCCATTTGAATCAAGTACTTTTAAGGCGTTTCCGTCTACTATTTCGTTTGGATTCCACTCGTTACTACACTCGGGGCAAGCATGCATCCCGTTCCCTAATGAATAACCATATTGAGAATTACACTGTGGGCAAGGTTTTATTTCTTCTGACATTTCAACATCCTTTAATTTGCTGGAATTCAAATCCACGTCCATCTACAAGAGAATGTAAGAAAAACCCCCAGTTTATGCAATGAAGAGCAATCTGCTTGTTTAGCACTGCAGCGATGGCTTTAGTAATAATGAGTTGCAGTATTATACCGATGCTCGCACCGAAAACGACTTAGTCGCTAATGGCGTGCTTACGATCACCGCCCGCAAAAAAAAATGGCGGCAACAAGTACAACTCCGCGCGCATGGTAACAGGTGGTAAAGGAGATTGACTATATAAAAACGACCTTTTAGGTCGTCAGCATTAGGAGTTTTTGTAAATCCAGGAAAATACTATCTTTCTATTATAAAATAAGGGTTTATTATGAAAATGAATTTGGATTTGAAAAGAACTTTGGCTGTCGCAGAACTTTTAGCTCGAGAAGCAGGTGCGCTTGCTATTGAATTACAGTCGAACTTAGGCGATGTACATTATAAAACAGTCAAAGATGTGGTGACCAAAGCCGATCTTGCTTGTGAAAAAATAATTGTAGAAGGCTTAAAAAAAGCGTTCCCAACACATTCCATTTGTACAGAAGAAGCGGGCAGCCTTGTTGGCGCCGAGTCTCGCTACCTCTGGGTTATAGACCCCATCGACGGGACCATTAATTTTAGCCGTGGTATCCCTTTTTGGGGTATTTCCATTGCGCTCCACTTTAATAACAAGCCACTCCTTTCAGCTGTGTTTTTACCTCGTTTGGAAGAAATGTACACAGCCATTTTTGGAGGTGGCGCCTTTTTAAACAACAAGCCCATTCGCGTGAGTCAGGTTTCTAAAGCTTCACAGGCTATTATTTCCAATGGCGATTTTAACGTGGGCGATGTAGAATCCATAAACAAGCAAAATCTAAAGAATTTTGAATTAGAAGCCAAATTGTTTCAGCGAGTCAAGTGCTTTGGTTCTGCTGTGGTAGAAGGCTGCTTTGTAGCTTGTGGCAGATTAGACCTATTCGTCATGACCATGAGTTACCCATGGGACACGGCGGCAATTGCACTAATCGTTAAGGAAGCGGAAGGCGAAGTCACGCGTTTAGATGGTGCTCCCATAGAATTCATAGACGGCGAACAAGTTGCTTATTCTAACGGCCTTTTGCATAAAATGCTAATAGATGCCCTAAAAACATAAAGTGAATGGATTCACGCGCGTAAATAAATTATTTTTACCTTGCTATGCCAGAAGAAAAAAAACAAAGTGAATTGACTCGCCGTCAAATTGAAATCCTTAGCTTACTCCGCAAGGGTTTAACGAACCAAGAAATTGCTCGCTCTCTTTGCATTTCTCAAAATACAGTAAAAGTCCATTTGGCTAATATCTATAAGATTTTAGACGTGACAAACCGAACAGAAGCGTCTTCTATTCAAGCTCCTCACGCACTTGCTAAAAATAAGGTGCAATTGCTTTTTTGTGATTTGCCTAAGTTTGAAACGCAGGCTAATGCAAGGCATTTTTACTTGACTTTAATCAAAGACTTAAATCAGTTTGACCTGTTTAACGTGCAAGTAGAAAAAGAAAATCTTCCCTCGGCATCCACTGATTTTTTTGTGAATGCGACTTATTCCGAAGGTGAAGAGCCTACTTTGTTTTTTTCGCTGCATCACGTCTGTTCACCTGAAATTCTTTGGTATGCTTCTTATGCATTTGTGGCTGGTAAAGATCTACAACTAGAAGCGTCGCGCCTTGCTATTCGTTTGTGGGTCCAATTAGAGCTCGCTTCGGCGCGCCTTTACAAAAAAGACTCGTCCATGCAGCCCAGTTGGTGGTACGCTACTTCGTATTATCGAGTCAAAGGCGAAGGGCGTACAAAGGAAATCTGGCTAGAAGCAAAAGAGGCCCTCGAAGCCATTTCAAAATCCAGCGAGGAGCACATATACGTTTCTTTTGCATTGGTCGATTTTCACTACAAGGCTTTATTAGAGCAGTGGTGTGCATTAAAAGATTACCAAGCGCGAATTCAAGAACTGGCCGCTCATGGGATGAGATTTAGGCCAAACTCACAATACTCGATGTTTATTATTGCCCTTTCTAATATTTTAGCTGGCTCCAACGAAGGGGCTGCGTTTTATTTGGAAAAAATTATTGTCGTTAATCCATTGAACAGCAGTGCTAGGCATCTTCTCGCTCAAATGTATATGTTACTAAGTAAAGAAGAATTAGGCCTTGAGCAATTGTCTGAGTATCAAAATTTGTACCCTGCATCAAGAGAGCAACCATACATACAAGCTATCAAGGCTTTATTGTTTTGTTTAGCTAAAAGATTTGATGAATGCATTCAACACTGTGCGGACGTGCTTTTTATTATACCCGAAACCACTGTCACTCGCTTAGTGATGATTTCTGCCTTAGGCTGGACTTCGCAACTAGAACTCAGTCAAAAGCATATCGATTTGTTTTATCACTACCACCCTAATTTCAAGTTAGCCGACTTAGGAAATATGACGGGTGCAATGCATGTCGATAAACGCAATCTTTTATTAGAGGGCATATCTAGGACTAGCATGAAAATACAGCCCGTTCGGGTTATAGACAAGTAATACTCTTAATACCTACCTTATTGAGCTAGAATTGATTTTTAATGGAGGTTGCAATGCTTAGTGTTAGTGAATTGAAAATTGGCGATATCATGACGTTTGATGGGGAAAGAGACGAGAATGGAAAAATTGACCCACTTTCTCATTTGATTATGATTTTAACGGATTCTGAAGTAAGTCACGGGGCGCTTTTTTTGCAGCACAATCCTTCGGCTTTAGCTGATGCGGGTTTGTCTGGGCTTCACGCTCATCTTGTCAGTGATACGGGTGATGTACTTCGCCCTGTTCATATTTGTAGGCTTAAAAACGCAGATTTTATTGATTTAACGCCAGTAATTGAGGTGGCCAACAAATATATAGATGAGAACTTAGTTTACCCTATGCCCGATTTGATTCTTCTTGGGATGATTCTTGTGTATAAGAATATTTCTCATGTTAGCCTAAAGCAGAAGGTTGTCATTAAGCTATTAAAATTGATCACGGCAAAAATCAAGAGTATCTTAGAGGATAAACTTTATGACGGCAAGCACGCCATGATCTGTTCCGAGTTTGTATACCAGTGCTACTTAGACGCCGCAAAAGAGCATCCTGAACTCAAATTAGTCCTCAAAAAT
>DUVD01000014.1 GCA_012841225.1 Fibrobacter sp. | reverse complement strand
GTAAAAAGCTACCGTAATACAGATGATTCTTTAAGCTTATGGAATTTTGTAGAAGACGAATCACCCCTCGCCACCATTTATTTAGGAAGGACCTGGTACGGTTTTATTGGAGCAGAACTTTTTTATCGCTACTCCTCACACCGCGTTAAAATCGACAATACAGACCCTATTTACGAAGAACTCGATCACTGGCGGTTCAAACGGCACGAAATTGGGATAAGCCTTGTTTTATCTAAGACTTACAACCAAATTCCCTTTTTGGAAACCATTCCTTATGGATTTCTCGGGTTTCAGTACAGTTTTTATAGAGAAGACATAGCGATCAAAAAAAATATAGAACCTTCTCGCCAATACATCTCACGTGTGAAATTTGAAAACGCGTATAAGGGAGCCTTTTTTGGCGTAGGGACTCGCCTAGTATTTTTTAAAAACTACGGCATCAATATGGCTGCTGGCATAGGCAGTCGCGGTCGTATGCTAGATAGCGACCCTTCAGTAGAAGCGGCTTCTGAGCCTACAATTATAGGTGGATCCACCATCGATTGCTTTGCAAACATCGGAATAGAATACCATTGGAGATTAAAGTAAAGCGAATTTTGTTTCTTTTTTCTACTTTTGCACATTATGAGTGAAACAACACAAGAAAAAGTAAATCCGTTTTTAACGCCAATTCAAATTATTGAGCCTAAAAACAAACTCCCCGACTACACTTTCGATCAATTACCTCAACATCAAAAAGACATTTTGACGGCACACGGCTGGACCGATTTGATGCCGATACAAAGAAAAACAATCCCTTATATGTTTGCCGCTAGGGATATGCTCGTCCAGTCCAAAACGGGATCGGGCAAGACAGGCGCCTTTGTTCTCCCTTTGCTACAAGTGATTGAGCCAACCCATCTTTTTCCACAAGCCCTTATCTTGGTTCCCACACGAGAGCTCGCCGTACAAGTTCAAAATGAAATAGAGCTTCTTTCTAAGGGCACTGGCGTTCGCTCCACTGCTATTTTTGGTGGCGTGGGTTACGAACCCCAACTCCGAGCTCTGCGTGAAGGGATTCACATTATTGTAGCTACACCGGGGCGCCTTTTAGACCACGCACAACGTGGCCACATCGACTTTCTCTCTGTTCGTGACTTAGTGATGGACGAAGCCGATGAAATGCTTTCTATGGGATTTTACCCCGACATGCAGCGCATTCGGAAGTACTTACCAAAAGCAATCGCCTGCACCATGTTCAGCGCCACTATGCCTCAAACAGTAAAAAGTCTTGCCCGTGAATTTCAACGGCCCAATGCCGATTTTTTATCGTTAAGCTACGACCAGGTCATCGCGAACAACCTAGAACACCGTTACTACATGTGTGACGTGATGGAAAAAGACTCCCTTACAATTAAGATTTTAGAGTCGGAAAACCCAGGAAGTTGCATGATTTTTTGCAACATGAAAAAAGACGTTGCTTATTTAGACCAAGTCTTGAGCAACTATGGGTTTAAAGTAGGCGCGCTTTCTGGTGATGTGCCACAAAAACAACGCGAAAAAACACTCGACGACTTTAGGTCTAAAAAAGTTCCCATCCTTATTTGCACAGACGTAGCCGCCCGTGGTATCGATGTTTCACACGTCACGCACGTCATCGTTTTTGATCATCCAGATGACCACGAAATTTATGTGCATCGTAGCGGTAGAACGGCGAGGGCAGGTAGAAGTGGGGTCGCCATTTCGTTAATCACCCCTGTCGAAGAAATCGAACTTTTAAAAACGGCTGCTGACTTTAGCATTCAATTTGTGAAAATGCCGCCGATTGCCGAAGAGCACATCGCGAAAAAAATACGCGAACGCACTCGCACATACCTAGAACGAGAAAAAAGATCTTTGGGGCAACGTAGCCAAGAACGCATGCGCCGCTACCTACCCTTGGTAGAAGAGCTTGCCAAAATCGAAGAAGACAAAGAACTTTTAGCTTTCCTATTAGACCGATACTATTGGGATCAATACGCAAAAGGCGAAGATAAATAAAATGGCCCGAATCAAAATCAAATCACCTAAAGAAATAGAACTCATTCGCGATGCAGGAGCACTTGCTGCTGAAACGCTAATCCGCGCCGGAGAACTTTGCAAACCAGGCATTTCTACACTTGAAATTGATCATTTTGTAGGCGAGTACACGGAAAAACACGGCGGCATATCAGCCTGCCTAGGTTATCGCGGTTACCCTAAAAATTGTTGCATCAGCTTAAACGAAGTCGTTTGCCATGGCATCCCAGGCTCTGGCACCATTTTAAAAGAAGGCGATATCGTCAACATCGACATCACCACTATTTTGGCTGGCTACCACGGGGATACCAGTGCCATGTTTTCGGTAGGTCGTATCTCTAAAGAAGCTCAAGAACTCATCGACGTCGCTAAAGAGTGCCTAGAAACGGGCATTGAAGCCGCAGGAAAACCCGGCGCTAAGTATCTCGACATCGGAGGGGCCATTCAAGGGCTCGCCGAAGAATACGGCTACAGTGTTGTAGAAGATTACTGCGGTCACGGCATTGGACGAGGCTTTCACGAAGAGCCACTTATTTTACACTTTCGCAATCGCGAATTAAAAGCCCTCATAGAGCCAGGACACGTCTTTACCATAGAACCCATGATCAACATCGGGCGCGCATCAACTAAAACACTCAGTGACGGTTGGACAGCAATTACTAAAGACGGTTCTTTGTCTGCTCAATGGGAACACACCATCGTCCGAACCAAAGACGGTATTGACATTTTAACCTTAGCTAGGTAAAAAATGGGAATTCGAGAGAACGCCTTAAAAATGGCACTCAGGCAAAATAAAACCCTACAAAAGCTAGGGACTTTGCACGCTTTGACTATAGATACTAG
>DUVD01000142.1 GCA_012841225.1 Fibrobacter sp. | reverse complement strand
GATACTTTAGAGTTATGGGCGACTGTGAGCCAAAAAGACGGGCAGCTAACTTACGGTAAATTAAGTGTTCGAGATTTTGGTTATGCTCAAAGAATATCCCCTCAAGATGGGGCGTGGGACGCTTCTATTGAAACATTCCACGTTAAAATACCCGTGCCAAAAAACGCCTCTCTTGGTGAAAAGTACGTTTATTTTGAACTAATGGGTTTAGGTGGCAAGACGATTTCTTGGAAGTGGCCTTTTAGGGTGCGCGGCGAGTACCGCACTATCGGTTTAATGGAAGATTTTGAGAAAGGCTTAGATTCAGTGCACTGGTATCCTGTAGCAAGTGGTGAAAATAAAACCTTTCTCGAGGCTAAAATAATTCGAGGAGGTCCCCCTCAAGGTGATTACATTCGCCATGACTTTTTTATTGAGCAACCCGCAAATCAGACTTGGCCAAACTTTGCCGCAGCTCATTACATCGCTCCAGAGGCAATTAAAAATTCTGTGGGTATCGTTTTTGATTATGCTACCTCTCACGATAACGCTAGTGGTTACCATGAAGTTCTATTTATTTCTCATCAAGTGGACGATTATGATGAGTTTATGTATCGACTTAAAAACACCCACGGGGCGTGGGTTCGTGACACCGTCGTCTGGAACAACATAAAGCAAGAGGGTTGGGGAAAAACAATTCCTAAACTATTGCCCGCTCAAATTCGGGACTTTGCCTTTCGTGGGCGCCATGAGGGCAAAGGTTATATTAGTATCGACAACATTTACCTCTTAGGTGAAAAAGGTGAAGAAGTGAAGATGCCTTTAGGCTTACGGCGTTTAAGATGATTAAAAAAAGGCTAGTGGAGTTTTCCATTAGCCTTTATTTTTTTCTTCACTTTTTTTAAGCGCGTTCTTCTCGGTCTAGCCAGTGGCGTTCTTTTTCGCCCATATAAATTTGACGAGGCCTATTTAACTTAGAGCAAGGATCATCGTGCATCTCTTTCCAATGAGCAATCCAACCGGGAAGGCGTCCAATGGCAAACATCACGGTGAGCATGTTCGTAGGAATACCCATCGCGCGGTATAAAATACCCGAATAGAAATCGACGTTGGGGTATAATTTGCGTTCGATAAAGTAATCGTCCGATAAAGCTTGGTGTTCGAGCTCTCTTGCGATATCCAAGAGAGGGTCTTGGTTATCTTCGTGAGAGAATATCTTTTCCATTAGGCCTTGTAGCACCTTCGCGCGTGGGTCGTAACTCTTATAGACGCGATGCCCAAAACCAGAAAGCTTAAATGGATCTGTTTTATCTTTGGCGCGTTCTAGCACTTGCTTTACAGTCATCCCACTTTTTTGAACGCGGAGTAGTGTTTCTAGTACCGCTTGGTTAGCGCCGCCGTGAAGCGGGCCCCAAAGAGCGCAAATACCAGCACAAATGCTCGCATAAAGATTCGCTTGAGAACTACCCACCATGCGCACCGTACTTGTGGAGCAGTTTTGCTCGTGGTCGGCGTGAACGATGAGGAGTGTGTTAAGCGCCTTTTCCATTAGTGGGTTAACCACAAAGGGCTTAGTGTGGCTAGAGAACATCATGTTCAAGAAGTTACTGCAATAGCTGCGGTCTGCCTCTGGGTAAGCAAAGGGCTCGCCAATACTCGCTTTATAAGAGAAAGCCGCAATAGTGCGTATTTTAGAAACAAGGCCTGCTACCATCAAGTCGAATTCACCAGCTTGGTTTTCGGTGTCGTAAAAACGAGGTGAAAAAAGACCAAGTGCATTCACGATCGAGCTTAAAATACCCATTGGATGCGCAGAAGGAGGCATCTCTCGAAAAAAGTGAAGCAAGTTCTCGTGAATAAGAGAGTTTTCGGTGAGTAAACGACGAAAAGCGGTCAATTGATCTTCTGTTGGTAAATCCCCATAAATCAAGAGCCAAGCAGTTTCTGGAAACGTCGCTTTTTCGGCTAGCTCTTCGATAGGGTAGCCGCGGTAGCGTAAAATGCCTTTTTCACCATCGACAAAAGTAATGCTACTTTTTGTACTACCCGTATTTTGATACCCGTAGTCCATTGTGATCAAACCGGTTTCTTTACGAAGGTTAGCAATGTCGAAGGCTTTTTCGTTCTTTGTCCCTGTAATTACAGGGCTTTCATAAGTTTTGCCTTGATAGACAATTGAAATTTTTTCATCCATGATTTTGCCTTTTGCTAATCGCGTGGTAAATGTTTTCGAACATCAGAGGAAGTTTTTCGGTAGGTACTGCAGAAAAAGCGAGACGAATTAAACCAGATAAGACGATCACGCCGGTACTGTAATTGGCAATAAGTTCTTTGCGAATAGTTTCTGCATCAATGCCAATAGGGCGAATACACATAAAGTAACCGCTATTAAAGGGCATTGGCTTAAATGCCTTTTCGTATTCTGGATGCGACGCTAATATGCTTTTTATGCTGTCATAACGTTTTCTTAGGGTTTCGTACTTTTGCTTTTTCTCTACTTCATAATCATCGCAAGTGTAAGCGGCGAGGAGAATTTTTTGAGAAATATTAGG
>DUVD01000141.1 GCA_012841225.1 Fibrobacter sp. | reverse complement strand
TTATCGTTAATGTATTTATTTGGGTTAGAGGTATAATCGATAAAGATTAAATGGCCTGTATTACTCGCTACAAATAAATGCCCTAAACCATCTACAGTGCCTTGGTCTAAGCGCCAACCAACATAGGATTTGGAACTTTCTTGAGTTCTAGGAGTTGGCAAGTTTTCGAGCGATTCGATAAAAAAGTATTGACGGAGATCGACTGTAGCGACCACTTTTCTAGTACGTGGATCGATCTGCACAATTTTAGAGCCTCCAAAAACAAAGATGGTTTTGGAGTAGGTGTCATAAGTGCCGCCGTGGGCCCCTTCTAAAGAGTCAATCACAATGCTCATTGCAATGCTATTAATGGCGCTACCTTTAGCACCTTTAGGAAGGGTGTCTGTAAAAACACCAAAGTGAGATGTAGATCTTTTCTTTTTTTGCTCTGCTTCGCTACAAGGGCCGACTCCTTGATATCCATCAATACGGCCTTCGCAGCCACCACCAGCATAATCAGAATAGGTGTAAAAAGCAGTGCCGTCCTCGTCCCAAATAATCGTAGATAGTCGATTGGCAACAAACCTTTGATTAGCCACACTTTGAGCCGGGTTTTGCGTTAAGGTTACTTTTTTGCCTTGCCCTAAGTTAGAGTTAGCTGGATCAGCTACCGTTTTATAAGAAGATAAGGTTCCAGGAATGCCAGCACCCCAAAGAACTTCATTTGTGGGGTCCATCATAAAGTGATAGTTTCCGGTACTCGCGTTTCCAGTAACCGTTTTGACACGGCAGCCGTTGCCAGGCCCTACCGTTTTATTGACTTTATAAACATTAACACCTTGTCCTGCGACTAAAAGATCATTGTCGGGGTGATGTACAATACCATCGGCTCCAGCAATACCATCGGTGGTTTTACATATCGTCACCTTATTTGATAATTGTAAATACCCATTGCCATCGTAGTAGTAGTCCACACTTTTTACGCGGTTATTTGTTTGGTAAAGGGTATAATAAAGAGTCGCCGAAGTCGGGTTTGAAGGGTACATAGTACCGACCTGTTGAATCCAAATGCCCGTTCCAGGAGAATAAGGAGGATCGATCGTTTGCGCCACGGCAAAAAGACTCATGAGCGCAAGGCTCAGAATACTTAGTTTTATTGCTTGTTTCATTTTTTTATCCTCCAGGCCTTACTCTAAAGTGAGGCCGTCTATCCCAGGCTTAACGCCCCAATTAAAAACTCGTTGCACATCATACGACTTTCTCGCACCATATACCTTAACATGAAATTTAGCCACTTATACACCAACACCTGCCTTGCGTCCGGCTTCCGATCGCATATTCCAGCGCAAGTATAAACGGTTTTGATTTTCAAAGCAATTGCCACCAAAAGAGTCATCGTCGCACTTAATTGTGCCTTTTGCGCTAGCCACATAAGCACCTAAATTAGTGTAAACGTACAATTCCCAATCAAGACCCGTATTACTTAAATCTAACTCTTCTGTAGCACTATCTCCAAATATAGTCGAGAAAGCAACGTCGAGCATCACACCCAGCGATTTCCCCATTTCTTCTTTAACCGATGTACCGGGTGGGAAAAATCGTTCCGTAAAGGGTGCTTTGTCAGCAAGCAAAACAGCGCGTTCTAAGCTCACCAAAGAGGCTGATTCCATAATAACGCGAGGATCTCCCTTAATCATAACCGATGAAGGAGCGTCAGAAACTGCATTTCCAGCCTTATCCACAAGACCGTCTTTGACTTTAGCAAGACGAAGTGAGTCTCCTGGATTTGCTCGATCAAACAAGCTTCCTCCTTGAGAGATAAAGAGCGTAAGCGTTTTGCCGTCTTCGCTCCAATGCGCATTACTTAAGTCGGTTAGGTCCCAAATTCCATTAATACCGAAAGAAATAAAGCCATCTACCGATTTTATTTTTTTGAAGTCAATCGCTTCTGAAAACTCAATCACTAATTTATCTGGGTAAACCGAATTTTTAGATTCTGGATTTAGGAATGTTGATTTAACAATGGGAGCCATTCTGTCGTTCATGCCAAAGTAGTCTATTTCTTTATAGTCCTTCCCATCAACCTTGATCGTGGTCACCCTGGCAGCATAGCCGTATTCTTCACCTGTTTTAGAATATGAATCATCGATCGATGTCAAAGCATTCATGATTCCAAATTTATTTGGATCGATGGCATAACCAACGACAAGGCCATCCGAAGAGAGTGACAAGTCTTTTGGAT
>DUVD01000140.1 GCA_012841225.1 Fibrobacter sp. | reverse complement strand
CTTCGGCATTGGGGTGCGAAAAGGAATAATATGACAAAGAAAACCGTCGGATTTAAGCGCAAGTTTAACTTGCTCGAACTCTATTGTGCATTGGTTTTTTTACCACGTGCTGTTTTAACGCTCGCCAAAAACAAAAAGAGCCAGCTATTAAGCGATCAGTTTGTGGAACGCTTGCAACTCGCTGTAACCGAAGTCAATGGCTGTGCTGCTTGTTCTTATCAGCACACTAAAATGGCCTTGCGCCAAGGTATTAGTGATGAAGAAATAAATAGTTTTTTAGCTGGCGACGATCGTTTTGTGAAGCCCGAAGAGGCTAAGGCTATTTTATTTGCACAACATTTTGCCGAAGCCAAGGGAAAACCCAAAAAGTACGCTTTTGAGTCTATTTTGCAAGAATATGGAAAAGAAAAAGCGCCAGTGATTCTTTCGGCGTGCCAGGTTATGATTGCAGGGAACATGTACGGGATCGCTTTTAGCGCCTTGCAGTCGAGGCTTAAAGGTAAAACCTATAAAGGGAGTCACTTGTTCTACGAATTCGGCATGCTCATCGGTGGCATTCTTTGCTTGCCAGTCGCCTTTGTCCATGCATTTTTACGAAGTTTAATAGGTTTACGCAACGAAAGGTTCGATAAAAACACAGCGGAATAAAATAGTCAGGTAATGTCACTATTGCCTTAGGGTTTATTGTAGTATGAAGTATTTGTTTTTGATTGCCGTCTTTAATGCGTTTTTTTTCAGCATTTTACTTTTGCAGAAAAAAAAAGCATATCACGATAAAGTTTTAATTGTTTGGTTGTTCTATTTAGGGGCGTATATTGGCAGCTATTCACTTTTTTCTGAGACTTTATTTGTTGATTATCATCTGCTTTCGGCTATTTTTATTTCGATGCTCATGCTGCATGGCCCGTTCTTATACTTATACATTTCCGCTTTAGTAAATGAAAACCCTCGTTTAACCCAAAAAGACCTCATTCATTTTGCCCCTTTTGTCTTGTTCAACGCTTTTCTTCTTATTAGCACCATATTTCCTGAATTTTCAAAAGGAATAAGGCTAGATCATGTCGAAACGGCACATAAAACGCCTTTTTTGTTTAACTTTTTCTTGTTGCTCACGGTTTTATCTGGACCGGTTTACTTTGTTCTCTCTTTTAGGCTGTTTAGAAAACTAGATGCTTCTATTTTGGATAATTTTTCCAAAGCAGAAAATATTGACCTAGATTGGTTAAAAAAACTGGTCTATTCTTTTGGTGGAGTTTGGACTATTTTAATCCTCTTTACCTCCATTCACCACGCATTTCATTTCTTTTCATGGGCGTTTTGTACTAATGGGTTGTTTTTCTCATTGTCCTTCTTTGTTATTCTGGTTGGGTATTTTGGACTCAAGCAAAAAGAAGTTTTTATTCAATATCCGGATCAAAAAGTCGAATATGTTATTGAACCAAAGAAAAAATACGCTGGCGTATTGCTCAAAGAGGAGGATTCTGAGCTATACCTAAATAAAATCAATCGGTTTATGATTGCAGAAAAACCATATATGGACGCCAACCTAACGCTTCCCGAGCTAGCCACCAAGCTTGCCATTCCATCGCATCACCTTTCGCGAGTCATTAACGAAAAATTGGGCCTCAACTTCTTTGATTTTATTAATCAGTATAGGGTAGAAGAAGTCAAAGCAAAGGTGACCGATCCCGAATACAACCACTTATCATTGCTTGGTATTGCGTTTGAAAGTGGTTTTAACACAAAATCAGCGTTTAATCGAGTTTTTAAAAATGCAACAGGGCTTACTCCAAGCGAGTATAAAAGTCAGTTTTAATCGGTTTTCCATCACTTTTTGCCATGTTTTGAGCGAATGAGTACTACATTAGGAAGTAGGTCGCAGAAAAGAGCTCCTCATTATAATTTTATTCATAGTTAATTATTTAATTAGCATTTTTAAGGAGTTAATCATGAAAAAGTATAATCTTAGAACCGGCTTTTCAACGGCGTTAGTCTTGTTGTTTTTGGCTTTGAGCCCGATCCCTGTATCGGCACATTGCGATTCTTACGATGGCCCAACCATTAAGGACGCTCTTAAGGCTCTTGAAACGAATAATGTCAACTTGGCTTTAAAATGGATCGATAAAGGGCAAGAACCGGAGGTCGTTTCTTTGTTCAATCAGGCTAATAAGCTAAAAAATGGTGATAAAGAAACATACGCTATTGTGAAAAAATATTTTCTTGAAACCATAGTGCGTTTGCATCGAGAAACTGAAGGGGCGCCCTATACTGGTCTAAAAGAGGCGGGCAGTACTAAAGCAATCGTTCAATTGAGCGATAACGCTTTGGCAAAAAAAGACATCAAAAGCTTACTAGAAAAGCTAAATAAACATATTGGTACCATAATTCAAAAAAAGTATGAAAAAGTGGTTACACTTGAAAAAGAGAAAAATATATCCGCAGAAAAAGGTAGAGAATATGTCGCTGCTTACGTGGACTACACGCACTCCATAGAAGCTTTGCACGATATTTTGGAAGGTGGTGGCGGGCATAAGCATTGATTTGAAAAAAACTCCCAGTCACTTCGACTGGGAGTTTTAATTAATAGTGTTTTGCTTAGCGTATGATCTTTCTTGCTTCGGCTGTCATTTCTATAAATTCAGCGACGGTCATAGTGCCTTTATCGCCTTCTTTTCTTTGGCGAACAGAGACTTTGCCCTCGGTGACTTCTTTTTCTCCGACCACTAAAAGGAAAGGGACTTTTTGAAGCTCACACTGCCTAATTTTATAACCTAATTTTTCGTTAGAGTCATCTATTTCGGCGCGGATACCAGTTTGAATAAGCAGGTCTTGAATTTCTTTGGCGTAATCGGCGAACTTCTCGGAAATGGGTAGTAGGCGAGCTTGCACAGGAGACATCCATAAAGGAAAATCGCCCATAAACTCTTCGATTAATATACCTAAGAATCGTTCAATAGAGCCAACAGCAGCGCGGTGAAGCATCACAGGGATGTGCTTTTGATTGTCTTTACCGACGTATTCCGCTCCTAATCGCTGTGGCATATTAAAGTCCACTTGAATGGTGCCGCACTGCCAATCGCGACCAAGACTGTCTTTTAACACGAATTCGAGTTTAGGACCATAGAACGCCCCTTCGCCAGGATTTAATTCGTATTCTAATTTGGCAAGTTTAGTCGCTTCTTCTAAGGCGTGTTCTGCCTTGTCCCAAAGATCGTCTGAACCGACACGCTTTTCTGGGCGAGTAGAAAACTTGACTAAAATTTGGTTGAAGCCAAATTCAGCGTAAATTTCTTTTACTAATTGGCAAAAGTCAGAAACCTCTGAGGCGATTTGCTCTTCGGTGCAAAAAATGTGCCCGTCATCTTGAACAAAGCCGCGGACGCGCATTAAACCGTGCATAGTGCCTGCGGGCTCATAGCGATGACACTTGCCAAACTCGGCCATACGTAAAGGAAGATCGCGCCAAGACTTTAAGCCTTGATTGAAAATTTCAATATGACATGGGCAGTTCATGGGCTTGACAGCCATTTCGCGGTCGCTTGCCATGGTTTTGAACATGTTTTCATTGTATTTATCGGCATGTCCTGATTTAACCCAAAGCGACTTATCGACGATTTCTGGTGTAATGACTTCATCGTAGCCTAGGCGATTTATTTTTTCGCGAATGTATTGCTTAAGGGCGTTAACCATAATAGTGCCCTTGGGATGCCAAAAGACCATGCCAGGGGAGTGGTCTTCGATATGGTACAATTCGAGTTCTTTTCCAATCTTACGATGATCTCGTTTTTCGGCTTCTTCAATAAATTTGAGATGCGCTTCGAGGCCTTCTTTGTCGGCAAAGCAAGTACCGTAAATGCGGGTAAGTTGATCGCTTGCTTGATCACCGTGCCAGTATGCCCCAGCAAGAGATAAGAGTTTAAATGCCTTGATTTTTCCAGTGCTTGGAATGTGAGGCCCAGCGCAAAGGTCTTCCCAGTTTTCATTTTGCTCACCGGTAACATAAAAGCTTAAAATGCCAGTGCTATCTTCGCGCATAAGGGCGCGCTTGGCGTTATCCGATTTGTACTTGTCATCTTGTACTCTTTCGAGGCCTTCTTTTTCATTAAAATCAAGCCGGGTAAAAGGGCGGTCTTCTTTGATGATCTCTTTCATTCTTTTTTCAATTTTGGCGAGATCGTCTAAAACTAGAGGTGTTGGGGTCATCAAATCGTAATAAAAACCTTTTTCAATCGGAGGGCCATAAGCGAGTTTTGTGCCTGGAAAAAGTTCACAAACGGCTTCGGCGAGTACGTGAGCGCAAGAGTGGCGCAGTACAAAAAGGGCATCGGGATCGTTACTTGGAGTAATAATCGTGAAAGTGCCGCTTTCTTCGAGAGGGCGGTTGAGGTCGAGGATCTTGTCGTTTAATTTAACGGCGAGTGCCCTGCGAGCTAGGCCTTCTGCAATGCTTTTTGCTATTTCAAGGCCGGTTGTGCCCGATGCAACGGAACGTACGGAGCTGTCGGGGAGAGTGAGTTCGATTTGATTCATATAGAGTCCTTTATTTTCCCTGGAAATACGACATCCAGCGGTAAAAGCGAATTTAGGAAATAAAAGGCGCTTCTGCATCCCTTTTCAGGCTGTTATTCACCAAAAACACTTTTTACCCTTTTCTTACAAAAAAGATTAAGCCCGCCGTTAATATAAGTAAAGGGGTTTTGCCTTTGTTTTAGCGAAACCCAGTGATTTAACACTTTCATTTCAAAAAATTATTAGTTTTTGTTTTATGGCTCATTTAAATAATCAATCAAAATTTGCAGCAGTTTTACCTGCAGGTGGTTTGGGTAAGCGCATGGGGGCTACTGTTCCTAAGCAATTACTCACTCTTCAAGGGAAGCCCCTCTACTTTCATAGCTTAGAGACCTTTTTATCTATCGATAAAATTGTCGAGGTGATTTTAGTGGTCCCAGAAGATTGGGTTTCGCATTTTGAGCGTGAACTTTCCGAAGAAAGCGGTTTTTTAAAAGAATTTAGGGCTAAGTTAAAAATAGTGATAGGTGGTAAAGAACGTTGGCAATCGGTTCGCGAGGGTGTTCTAGCTATTAACAAGGCTTCTTATGTATTGGTTCACGACGTCGCTCGTCCTTTTGTTTCTAAAGAGTGCATTCTAGAATCATGCAGGGTTCTTGAGGCTCAAGGTGCTTGCATTGTGGCTCGGCCTGTGAGTGATACCGTTAAGGTGGTTCAAGCTGGTCTTGTGCAGCGCACATTAGATCGCAATTTGGTGTGGCTTGCTCAAACGCCTCAAAGTTGTGAAGTGGCACTTTTAAAGTCACTATATCAAACTATAGAGGAAAGCCCTCTCGGTTTTACCCCCACAGATGAAGCCTCTATTCTTGAGTACTTTAAAATACCAGTTCATGTAATTCCCGGTGACACCTTAAACGATAAGGTAACGACTCCCAAAGACTGGGAACGATTTTCTGCCATAAAATAAAAACGTATTTAATTATTTTAAGGGTTTCTCTCTTTGGCCAAGTAAATTCCAATAACCACCCAAGCCCTGTTGCATTCTTGTATTTCTATTAGTGGGCTTCACGATGGATTTATTTGCAATGGTTCCAAGACCGAGTTTAAAGGTCATGTTCGTTTGCGCATTACTAATATCCCAAATGCGAAGGTTTGAAGGAGAGCCGTCATACCAAGCGGAGTAATCACTTGTGCTGGCGCTGAATTCGGGGGTCGTTTTGCTACGAAACAAATCGTTGGAGGCATTACCAGGGCTTGGCCATTGCTGCGCTTGTAAATCGGCTTTATTATCAGCTTGTATAGTGCGAAGTTGTAGATTAGTAGCGCTAGTATTTCCCCTTTCATTCAAATTATAGTGAAACAAAAGTAGCCCACTTCCTTTTAGGACGCTATAACGCCCTGTATTGGCAATATTACACCAAAAAAAGCCTTCTTTACTGTTGTTAGGGTTTTTATAGCGATAAGCCATGCCATTTACTGTGGAGGTAAAAACACCGTCAGAAGTACCATCCACATCGGCAAAAGGAATCCAACCTTGGTCTGCGCGAAAAAAATCATTAATCACCACAGGATTTTTATCATTCATCCGGTTAGCCATAAGGCAATAATCGCCAAACCAATATAAATCGGGCCAACCAAATACCATGTGCCCACTTTCATGAGCAAAAACATAAAGCGAAAAAGTGCCTGGCAAGTCCGTCATCATATAACGTGAAATATTAACCCCATCGCGTTTTTTTCCTATCCACCCAGAATGAGGCCAAATCCCTTTCCCCCATGTTGCACCAGCGCCCGCATAGACAATGCTAATCGCTTCTGTGTTTCCATCGCCGTCATTATCATAATCGGCAAAGTTCACTTGAGGGTCAAAATAATCTAATACTTCATTTAGCAACTCTGTGGCGCGTTCGTAACCTTCGCCGTCATCGTAATAAGACTTTGGTTTTTTCGCGCGGTAAAATCCAAGCACAGTGTTTTGATAGTCGATTTTTCCATTTGAAGCGTCCTTGTAGTAATCGCGTACCGATCCATTACACCCGTTTTTGTTAAACCCAGGTTTATTAAGCCAATCATCCACATCTTGTAAAGAAGCAGGAGCTGGTTGGTCACTAAAATCGATGACCAGGGTAAGGCCTTTAACTACGCCAGTAGGGCGAGGATAGAGCCCCATACCGGTTTCCGTTACCGTCGTTTTAGCTAAAATAGACTTTTGGTTAGTCATTTCTGGTAGCGCTTCCGCTGGCCACTCCGAGACGCGCTTCCCCTTCCAAACAATATCTGCTGAGGTCGATGCGACTAAGCCAGCTAAAGCGAAAAAAAATATTAATGACGATTTCACAAAACCACCCTGTTGAACCCAATTGTTATTAACCCCATTATCGATAGCTATTAATATAATCTTTAAGGCATTTATTTTCGCTTGTTAATTGCCTTTTATTTTTTTTGCTCGTATGCCGCAAAGAAGTGAGTTTTCGTTTTTACATTCTCATTTTATAAGGTGTTTTTATTGACACGGTTTTTTATACATACATCGGCTCAAATATCGTGAAAGCACCTAATCGCTTGTTTTTCTGTCGCGCTTCTGCGATAACGCAAAAACGCGCCCTTGAGGACGCGTTTGGCATATAAACGTTTAG
>DUVD01000139.1 GCA_012841225.1 Fibrobacter sp. | reverse complement strand
TGGAAGGGCGAGACTCTCAAAGAGTACTGGGAATGCACTTCTAGGGCTTTGGCTTGGCCAAATGGCGATACGGCAAATTTGATTTTAGATGACGGCGGCGACGCGACAATGCTCGTGATTCGCGGTGCTGAATTTGAAGATGCGGGCAAGGTGCCTGCTTTTGATGCCGATAAAGAGTCAGAAGAATGGGGTGTGTTTTTAGAGCTTTGCCGTGCGGTCTATGCAAAAGACCCTACGCGTTGGACTCGTGCTCGCGCTTCTGTTCAGGGCGTTTCCGAAGAAACCACTACTGGTGTGCATCGCCTTTATGATCTAGCCAAACAAGGTCGTTTGCCTTTTGCTGCTATTAATGTAAATGATTCGGTGACTAAATCTAAATTCGATAATCTATACGGTTGTCGCCATTCGCTTATCGACGGCATTAACCGCGCTAGCGATGTGATGATTGCAGGCAAAGTGGCTTTGATTTGTGGTTACGGAGATGTGGGTAAAGGTTGCGCTCAGTCATTGCGTGGGCAAGGTGCTCGCGTGATTATAAGCGAAATAGACCCCATTTGCGCTCTACAAGCTGCTATGGAAGGCTACGAAGTTAAGACTATCGAAGAAGTGCTTTCTTATGCCGATATTTTTGTAACAACAACGGGTAACTTTAAAATTATTACCGCCGATCACATGAGCCGTATGAAGCATCGCGCGATTGTGGGTAATATTGGTCACTTTGATAATGAGATCGACATGGCCGGCCTCAAAAAGATTCCAGGCATTGTGCGCAACGAAATTAAACCTCAGTACGACGAGTGGACATTTGCCGATGGGCATAGCGTACTAATTCTTGCTGAAGGGCGTTTGTTAAACTTAGGTTGCGCCACTGGGCACCCTAGCTTTGTAATGAGCGCAAGCTTTACTAACCAAACCATTGCTCAAATTGATCTTTGGTTAAATGCGCAAGGCAAAGAAACGGTTGCTGGTGTAAAATACGAAAAGGGTAAAGTCTATACACTTCCCAAAATTCTAGATGAAAAGGTCGCTAGGCTTCATCTCGAAAAATTGGGCGTGCATTTGACTACTTTAACGCCCGAGCAAGCTAGTTACTTAGGCGTCGAAGTGGATGGTCCTTATAAGGTCGATTCTTACCGCTACTAAAAGTAAACGATAGAGATATTAGAAGGAGGCAATACGTTGTCTCCTTTTATTGTTTTCACGCTGGTCCCATTATAAACCAATAGTCTTTCAGCGCCATAAGAACGGTCTCCAATAAAAAGCAATGCGCTTTCGGCGTCCCAAAATAAGGAACCGCTCGAGTCGTCGATGCCGTCAACAGCCTTAACGCTATTATCATCTAAAGAGACCTGTTGCAGCGAGTAAGTGCCAATAGGGCTCATCACACTTGCATAAAGCACTTTAGCTTCAATATCCACAACCATAAAGGATACGCCACCGCCTAATTCCTCACCGCTTACTTCTAAAACAGATTTTTTATTTTTAATATCAACACGTTCAATTCCTCTTTCGCTGTCGGCATCAAGGCCATAATCGGCATTGTAACCACCCTGCGTAGAGACCCATAAATCGCCATTAACTAGAGTAAATGTGCTTGGGTTTCCCGTTTTTAACCTGATGGTATCGAGTATGGTCCCTGCGTTAGCGTCGATTAAAACCACTAAGCCAGGCGAGGTTACTTGGTACATATCTAAACGTTGCAAAAGAGCAAATAAAGTATCTCCCTTAAGTGCTAATTTCACTAAGTTTGGCGAGATATTGCCTTCTGCAGTATAAGCAGAAAGGTCTACCGTTTTAAGGACTTTGCCTTTAGACGCTGTATTTATTTTAAGCAATTCAGGGCTACCTTCTAAACCGAGCCAAGCTGTATTTTCGTTTAGGGCAATAATGTCGCTAGGGTTAGCGCCTTCTCCTAAAGCCGTTTGATAAAGAATCGCCGAAGGGCCTTCGTTCCATTTTGAAGGGTCAATTTTAACGAGGTTATCAGCGCCGTAACGTTCCAAAATAAAAACCTGCGAGCCCTGAACCACTATTTTAGCATCTTGATTAAAAGTAAGCTTTTCTTTAGAAATCGTATTTGAATCCAAGTCAAAGAAGCGCAATTCGCCATTCGTAAAATCGCTTGTAAATACAAGACCGAAAGCACTTTTTTCTTCTTTGGTGCCTGGTGTGCTTGGTGAGTCGCTGCCACAAGCGGTAAATAATAAGGCGACGCTAATCGATAAAAGAATGTTCCATTTATTTGTTTTCATGTGATTTATTGAATCCTATTTGTTGAGTGAAAGAGAGTGAATAAGAGCGGCCCGGGAGCGGGAATGCCGAGTAAATGCTTTGGTAATCCGCATCGGTTAAGTTCTGAATAGAGAGCGTTAATTTGGTGTGTATTAATGGCGCCCAACTTAAAAAACTATGGTATAATTGTTGAGGCGGTATCCTTTGAAGGTTCGCTCGATCTTTAAATAAGCGACTGCGGTATTCCGCCCTAACACCCCATTCTATATGGTAAGGCAAGTTAAAAGTGGCTTCAGCATAGTAGGTTTTAGATGGCTCTTCGGGGAGTTCCTTTTCTGAGTAAAGCAGTTCGCCAGAGCGATCGAGAGCCTTTTGAAAAGTGGCTTCGAGACGCGTCTTAAAAAAAGAAGTGGGCACACTTTCTAAAGAAATCTCAACGCCACGAGTAAGGCCTCTAGATAAATTAAATGGTTTAGTTAAAGAACTATTGGTCACCCAAACAACGCCATTTTTTTGGTGCGTTTGAAAATAAGAAATCTGCAATTTGGATTTTTCTGAATGCGATTTTAAAGAACCGCCCAGCTCTCCCATCCAACCCGTTTCTTCTTTTAAGTCGGGGTTTGGCATCATGTTTCGATACACGCCGTATTGTTCCATTAATTGAGGCTCTCGATAATAGCGCCCCAAAGAAGCCACCCCATTTAAGCGTGAATTGGCCTTGCCCACGTAAAACGCCAGCCGTGCTGAACTAAATAAATGAGCATTTGTTTTTGCCTTAATGGAATCGTTTCGGATGGGTGAGTACCATGCGCCACCCGAATTTTTATCTTGAAACCCCTTAACGGCGCTTTCGATTTCTACCGCAAGTATAGAACCCAAAAACCACTTGACATTGCCCGCTCCTTCGGCACTAAGACGGCTTAAATGCCAGTCGTAAGCCGATACCCACTCATTATTATCCCTGGCCTCTAAACGCTCCGCAGACCCTGCCGCATATAAAGAAATCGCCCATGGGCGAGACGAATCGGGCGCGAGTTCCAAACTTATTTTGGGTTGTAAAAAATAGCGAATAGCCCCGTATTCCATAAAATAATTATTAGGGTATCCTATTTTATCGAGTGGATAAAAAGAGTGCGACACCGATTTTTCAATTTGCCCAGAAACAGACAAGGCTAAATTCATATCCCAAAATGAAGCAGGCTCATAAGAGTAAAACAACTGCCCCAAATCCCTATTAAACCCCGCCACTTCGGTCTGGTTCGATTCCTTACCGGGGTTACCGCCCAATTCTTTTTCATGCCTTAAAACAATAGTCGATAAAGCGCCACTCTCGTGCGTTTTATAAAAGGAATGATTCCCAGAAATTTGAGTATACTGCGCATTTTTTCTCTTGGCCGCAAAATCGTCTTCAGTGTTGTACTCGGTGCCATTGCGGTTCAAAAACTCATAATCATTATCTGCATGCCTGTAAGCTAAGGCCGAAGCCAAACGCCAGCTTTTAGCAATAGGCAAACTCAGCGAAAAGGCTATTTCTTGAAACCCGTGACTCCCATAGGACATAGCGATTTGGCCGCCTGCATTCACCTTTTTTCGAGTAATAAAATGAATCGCGCCGCCAATGCCATTCCCCCCTAAAAACGCCGGCACATAGCCTTTATAAACATCAATTCGCTCAATTAAACTCAAGTCAATCGACCCTAAATTAACAGAACCACCACCCGCATCTTCTATAGGAACTCCATCAATAAAAATCTTTAACCCTCTCGGCGCTGCCCCACGAATAGAAACGCTTTGAAAGCTGCCCACACCGCCCTGCTTATGCCCTTGAATGCCCCCATAAGCAGAAAGCACATCGACGACACTTAGGTTTTTACCCGCCCACACATTAGCATCAATAGAAATAGTTTGAATAGACGAGAGCTTAAATACAGACGCCTCTGGCCGTACTTCGCTTTCGCCAAGATTTTGCACTGGTTGATAACTCGACGCCGGTGCAGAAACAAAGCAAAACAACCCTAAAAATAGGGCATATAAGGATGATGTCTTTCGCATCGTGCCTCACGTTATTATTCTACAGTTCTTCTGACTCGGGGATCGTTCTACTGCTAGTTCCTTCACACCTTTGCAGGCATTGGTTTACCGGGCATAAGCCCTCTTACTAGTTTCGTACTCCCTTACAGCGGCGAGACCGTTCCCGATTTTCACGGGATTTTCTCGGGGCTTGCGTTCACAAGACACCCGGCTTTTCATGGCATAGAATATAATTCAGTTCAAATATAACAAAAAAATCTACTGTTCTGAGCGCTGATCGCGAAGTCTCTTTCTAGCGCGACTCCCAAGACGGTTTTTCCCAATTGTTTTAACCGCATTCATTTTTTGAGGCTCTTGCCCACCTGTACTAGCAGGTGCTTTGGCACGCGGTGGCTTAGGAAGAGGCTTGCGATAAGGCTTTTTAGGCGCTAAGGCAGCACGTTCCCTTGGCGATTCCTTCACTTCGGTCATTTTTGAGAAAATCGCAGGATCGCCCTCTGGAATTCTTTGACGAGTGAGTTTTTCAATGGCCTTAAGTTCGGACTCTTCATCTGGGGCGCAAAAAGCAATAGCCGCGCCATCTTTGCCAGCGCGAGCTGTTCGACCTATGCGGTGAACATAAGTTTCGGCCACTTCGGGTAAATCAAAATTAAATACATGGGTAACGCTGCTAACATCAATACCACGAGCCGCAATATCGGTGGCGACTAAAACGCGAATTTGATCGCACTTGAAGTTACCAAGAGCCTCTTGACGACGAGTTTGGCTTTTATTGCCGTGAATAGCAGCACTTGAAATACCGGCTTTTTCTAGCGTTTCGGAAATACGATTAGCACCGTGTTTGGTACGACTAAAAACGAGCACTTTAGACATATTTTCATTTTCTAAAAGAAGCGCCCGGAGCAAAGCCCCTTTTCTTTTTTTGTCTACTCTATATAATGATTGTTCAATGCGCTCTATAGGAGTACTTTCGGGGACCACTTCTATGCGAATCGGATCACGGCGTAAGATCGTAGATGATAACTTGGTGATATCCGCAGGCATGGTCGCCGAGAAAAATAAATTCTGACGTACAGGGGGAAGCATCGCAATGACCTTTCGAATATCATTGATAAAACCCATATCGAGCATGCGGTCGGCTTCATCAAGCACAAAAAACTCTAAAGCCCTTAAAGAAACTGCTTTTTGATTAATCAAATCGAGCATGCGCCCTGGAGTCGCAATTAAAACATCAATGCCTCTTGATAAGGCCTTTTTTTGAGGGAAATCACTAACACCGCCAAACACGCAAGTGCTCGATATCGAGGTAAAACGAGCAAATTCCTCAAAACATTCCGCTACCTGAATAGCGAGTTCCCGAGTGGGAAGTAAAACTAAAGCCCTGGCACACTTTGGAGCGCGCACCTTACCGGACTGCAGTAAAAGCTGAAGAATAGGCAAGGCAAAAGCAGCTGTTTTACCAGTACCCGTCTGAGCAATTCCGAGAAGATCTTTCCCCTCGAGAAGGGGCATAATCGCTTGGGCTTGAATAGGAGTGGGGGTCGTATACCCTGTTTCACTGACGGCACGCAAAAGAGCCGCGTCTAGAGGAAATTCCTCAAAAGATTTTATCATGGGACCAAAAATAGAATTTAATAGCCTTTTTCCAAAGTCCGAACATCAAAAAAGCCCCCATACTTTTGTATAGAGGCTTTTTGAAGCGGGAAGAGCGAGATTCGAACTCGCGATAGGATTAAGTCCTATACGTCCTTAGCAGGGACGCGCCTTCGGCCAACTCGGCCATCTTCCCGTTTATCTTGCACAATTCTAAATAAATTTTCTCCCTTTTCCAAGCGAATAAGAGTAAAAAAATAAGAATAGATCAAAATACGAGCCTAGATTTAAGCTTTTTCAAATAAAAAGTCTTTTTTGTTTTTATTTTTACAGTGTATTTAATTATTTAAGACAAAGGCGTGTGATTTTTGAAACTCTTATGGCGAATTCCTCTTGCATTGATTTTAGTGGGTCTCGTGTGCCTAATCCCCGCTTATATTGTCGTATTTAAGATCCTTCCCTTAAAAGACCCCGACTTATTATTTAATAGAAGCTCAATCGTCCAAGCGCTCTCCGGCGAGACTCGCGTTTTTTATAGAGATGGCGAATCTCCTGTGGGTGCATTTTTTGATGTGAATCATCGTATTTACGTACCCTATGGCGAAATTCCCGAGCCTATTGTGAATGCGCTAATCGCGGCAGAAGACTCTCGCTTTTGGGAACACAACGGTTTTGACCTTCGCGGTTTTTCAAGAGCCATGGCAAAAAATATACGCATGATGAAGTTGCGACAAGGCGGCTCTACGCTAACACAACAAACGGTAAAGAATATTTTTGGTCGCGAAAAAAACTCCATTAAAGAAAAGTGGAAAGAGCTCATCAACGCTCTACGCATGGAAAAACACTTTAGCAAAGAAGATATTCTCGAGTTTTACTTAAATCAATTTCACGTTTCTGGTACTGGCAAGGGCGTCGCTATTGCGGCCCAATATTTTTTTAATAAAGACCTACGCGACCTGACTATTGCCGAATGCGCTTTTATTGCAGGCTCCGTAAAAGGCCCTTTTAACTACGATCCCTTTATCCAGCGCAATCAAGACCGCCGGGAGAAGGCCCTGGAGCGCGGGCGACAAAGGTTGGGTTACGTTCTAGGCCGCATGGTCGATGAGAAATACATCTCTAAGGCGCAAAAAGACTCGGCACTCGCTACTCCCCTACATTTTGAACACGGTGATTTTCGTTTTAGTATGTCGACCACCCTGACTAGGCTCGAAGAGAAACTGGACTCGGATTTTTATAGACAAATCTTTGAGAAAAATCAAATTGAAGACTGGAGAAAAGCCCAGCTTCAAATTATTACCACTTTAGACAATAGGTATCAAGAAGCCGCTGCCCGTGCACTTCAAACGAACATTTCTAATTTACAAGTTCGGTTAGGAGGTTTTATTTTACCTAAAGCAGAGCTCCCTAACCGCGCCATTAAAGGCAGAAAAGGCGATTATTTGTACGGGGCTATAGACACGGTGGGTTATACCGAAAAAGGCGCTCTCGATTTCATTCATATTTCCTTTGGGCAATTAAAAGGTTTTGTGAGTGCCAAGACATTAAAAGACTTTGGCAAACGAGTTAATGGTGACCCCACTAAAATACTCGCCCCTCGTTTAGGAAAGGGCTCTATTCTTTTGGTAAGCGTGCTGGATAGCGTTGCGGTAGATGGCCGCGTGCCTTGCAACATAGAAACAGAACCCGTTCTTCAGGGGGCTCTCATCGCCATTCAAAACGGCGCCGTGCTCGCTAGCCAAGGCGGGTTTCACAATACCGGTTACGATCGTTCCTTTAAGGCACTTCGCCAATTGGGCTCTAGCTGGAAACCTCTTGTTTTTGCAGCGGCACTCCACTACCATTGGCATTACTTAGATGAAATTGAAAACGAATTGAATTTGTTTCAGTACAACGACCAGTTTTACTTTCCGCGTCCAGACCACAAAAATAAAGGCGAAACCGTAAGCATCCTTTGGGCAGCCACTCGCTCCGAAAACATTGCTAGCGTATGGCTTTTAGAGCATCTTTTAGATAAACTCCCCATTGATGAGTACAACGCAGTAGCAGAAAAAAATGGATATACCTCTTATCCAGATGAAGCACCTAAAGCCTACTACGAACGCCTTCGCGATAAATTTGGCTTAACGCTAAACGATCAAGTCAAACGCGAAATCGAATTTATCAAAGCACGAAAAGCCTTAACCGAGAAATTCCTTTACGAGAAAAAGCCTAGAAAAGCACGTGCCCTTAAGCACCTCTCCTATGGTCGATTTGTAGAAAAAGGTTTAAGACAGCAACGTCGTTCATCAGAAAATACGGCTCTTTTAAAACACAATTTCTTGGCCTACTCCGAAATTCTCAGAGCCCGTTTTGTAAAAGAGCTCGATCCCGATTTATCCTCATCACTTGTGCCTCTAGACTCGGTCAAACTATTTCAAGACTTTTCACTCGCCGATTTTAAACTGCTCTCGGCGATGATCGAACCTGTTGACAATGAGCTCTCTTACTTCGATATAGAACAGCTTAGTCATTGGCCCGATTTTAATCGATCACTATCGATGGCTGAATTTGCAAGGTTTGCAGGCGACATTGGCATACTGCAAAAATTGCAGCGTGTGCAGAGCATGTCTCTTGGTGTTAATGATGTTTCTTTAGCAGAAATGACCACCGCCTACCAAACCCTGCTCACGGGCAAGGTATTTAAATCTCTCGATGGCAATTGGAACGAACCTTGCTTAATTCAAGAAATTAAAGATCGCGACGGTCGCTCTTTGTTTAAAAACGAAATCGAATCCAATGTGATTTTAAGTGACACCACCACGTCTCAAGTAGGCGTAATGCTCCGCTCTGTATTTGAACACGGTACCGCCAGAAGTCAGCTTCGTTACTTGAGTATTTCTTCGGAAGATGGTCAAAACACGCTTCTTTATCCCGTTCTTGGCAAAACAGGAACCACAAATGATTACAAAAACGTCGCCTTTACGGGTGGTATTCCCACTTTTGTAGCCGAAAAAAACGGTATTGCCCTAGACTCCACAATTGCTGTCAGTAGCTACGTCGGTTTTGACGACAACAGGCCTCTTAAATCTGGGAGAACTCGTATTGCAGGGGCTTCGGGTGCACTGCCTCAATGGGCGCAATTCACCAAAGAGGTTTTAGATATCCGCAAAGAAAGCGAAAAAATCGACTTTTTAGACATCTCTCTTTTAGCCTCTAAACGCGTGCCTATCCAATTTACTAACGAGCGCGGTATGCTACCAGTAAATGCACAAACCGGTTTGGCCGATGCCTATATTAATCCTAAAAATGTAGAAGTTCCTTGGCTTGATGTGCCTGGCTACAACCCACCCATCGTCACAAGTAAAGCAGCAGAAGAAGCGGCCCAACAAGGAATTGTTATCTCGATCACTATGCCTTCTATGCATACGCTTGCTCCAAAAGATTCTGTAAAAATGCTGGAGCAACCTTCAACAACCGCCGTTTCTAAAGAGCCTGTTGTCGAAGAAAACTGGGATTTACCAGCCGACTTTAGCGGAAAAAATGCCTTTATTCCTATAGAACCGGAATACGAAAACCCTTGAGGAACCTATGACTCCCCTTTTTTCTAAATCCATTTTTCTTTTTTTAGCCACTACTTTATTGGTGGCTTGTGGTTCTACCACTCCTGTCACCAAAACAAGAACCCTTGTTTTTGAAGACGACCCGCAGGTTGATACTTCTTCACCAAGCACTACAATCACTTCAGAAAAAACTAGCTCCGATTCATTAATTCAAAAAGAACCCTTTATCGATACTGCTAAAACAATAACAGACACCGTCGTTAAATCAACAGCAAAAATCGTTGACCCTTATAAGGCAGTTCCCTCGTTAGTAGAAAATATTTTGCTACGTGCCGACACTCTTCTCTCTAGAGGAGAACCCGATAGTGCTGCGTTTTATTTAGAGCGATTTATAGTCTTAAAACCCCTTTGGAGCGAATGGCAAAACCAGGCTCAAGAAATTTATGCCCGTACCAAAAAAACACAGTACGAACGCGCCCAAGAATTTAAACCCATAATACTCCAAATTCTCAATATGAATTCGGCGGGCTCTGCCTTTGATTTAGTAAAGGCCTTTACCGACAGTCTAATTTCCTTAAATCCCGGTGACTCTCTAATTCAATGGGCACAAAAGCAAAAACAAAAGTCATACCAAAAGAACTTAGACAAGGCGCTTCAAGAAAAGAGAAAGATCCTCAATGCGGCCAACGAAAGTGGACGCTTTAAAGAAGCTCAAGAACCAATTCAAAAGCTTAAAGCCCGCTACTATTATTTTGAAGACACTCTTAAGTTAGAGGCAACGCTTGAACAATTAAACCTACTAGATGCAGAAACTTCAAAAGACGACCAGCTTTATTGGCGTTCTCATGATCCAGAAACGGCATTAAAAGAAGCGCAAAAATTGGCAAGTGAAAAAAAATACAAGCAAGCCCATTCTTTACTTATTAAACTAAAGGCAAGCGACTTGAGACAACGAGCTATCGAGCATTTAGAATCCCTCGCTGAACAGTTCTGCAATGAAGAACGGAAAAATGCTTCTGTGTTATTTGTAAGTTCTCAAAAAAAATCCAATACCATTCAAAAGCAACAAAAGATACAACAAGCTATAGAAGCTCTAAATCGATGCATAGAAACTTATCCCGACTACAGCCAAAAAGCAAAAGTGATTGACAATCGCGAGTTTTTAAAAAAAGAATTATCCCGGTAAAATAAAATGGAAGTTTGGCAATACCCTGTCTTTTTTTCTTTAGGTCTAGTGGTAAGTATTATTAACAGCCTCGCTGGCGGTGGTAGCTCCATTAGCCTACCTCTTTTGATTTTTTTAGGTCTTCCTCCCACTGTTGCTAACGGCACTAATAGAATAGGGCTTATCGTCGGGAATTTTAGTTCGATGATAAATCTTAGAAAGCACGGTCACTTATACTTGCCCATTTTTAAGCAACTTTTTTTGCCCACACTAATAGGCTCTATTATAGGTGTTGTCGCACTTGTTCAAATCAACGACAAGGTGTTTCAAGCAATTCTCGCTATTGTCATATTCTTTGTCGTTTTTTTAACGAATGTCAAAAAAAATATTTTGGGTAAAGCGCCAGAAACACCTCCCACTAAAGTCTCTCTCAAAGGCTTCCTCGGATTTATGGCTGTTGGCATATACGGCGGCATTATTCAAGTCGGTGTAGGCTTTATTCAGATATTTGCTTTATCCAAATATAGCGGGCTTAGTTTAATACAAGTTAACGCCTTAAAAAGCGGACTGACTTCTATCTTTTTAATAATTAGTACCATTGTGCTAGGCTTCGCTGGAAAAATAATTTGGAGCATCGCTATAGTTATGGCGCTAGGCGCTTGGGTTGGTGGCTATATCGGCAGTCGACTCCAAAGAAAGCATGGTAATGAGTTCATAGAAAAAGCGATTACCGTCGTTAGTCTACTCATGGCGGCCTACTTGCTTTACGATCTTTTCAAATAAAAAAACGCCTACTGGTTATCAGTAAGCGCTTCGTTAAAAATTCAATTTTGAATTAAATGTTTTTTAGTATTTCTTGAGTCATTTGAAATGAGAGCGTATTGCTTAAGACAAAGCGTCTGACTTCGATGGGGTTAATCCGAGCATACTCGCTGAGTGCGCGTCCGATTCCATTTCGAATGTAGAAGTCTTCGTCTTTTGCGCAAGATACGCAGAATTCTTTTAATAAAGGCCAATCAGTTTGATCCCGGTATTGCAGTTGGAAAATAATCGCACTGCGACGCACCCAGATATTAGGGTCTCTAATCCAAGAAGCAATTTTGCTTCTAAGGGCGGGCATGCGCCAAGCGAGGTCACCAAGGACACTGGTAGCCAGTGTATCGACGGTGTCTCTCCAAGCGCGGGTCTTGATTAGCTTTTTTAAGAAGTTCAAATGAGGTCCAGCTAAAAGGTCTTTGTGACGAAATAAATAGTCGCAAGCGGCATATTGAATTTCACGGTAAGGCTGACTCCACATGTCGTCCACGCGGCGAATTAATTCCTCACTGTCTTTTGGCGGAAACTTCTCAAAGATTGGATAAGTGGCTTCCCTTCTGGATACCACCTTTACACCTAGAAAGTCAAATTGTTCTTTAACTGTTCTAGACATACTACGAGCTTCATCATCGTTAGCGATGGCTCTTAAGGCTAGTAATATTTCTTGAGTAAATTTAAGCATCTCAAACAAAAATAACCCACAGGCACGTTATTTTCTAGGTCTTGACAAATTTAAAATCAATATTTTATACCTTTTAGCTACCTTTTAACGACTTTTCTTACAAAAAAAACCTTTTTAAGCAAAATATTCAAATTTATGACAACAGATTATCCAGGTATTGTAGAGGTTCCTCCTGAACTTAGGGGGCCATCCGACCAAGAAATATTAAATTCTAGTGAGGAACGAACCAAAAAACGCTCTCCTAAAAACCGTCCCTCCAAAAAAGAACGACTAGAAAAGAAAAACGCCAAAGAGCGCGAACGCATTAAAAAAATTGCAAGCGAGTATGAACGCAAGGATATTAATCCTCGTTCTAATACTGCAATGGCATCTAAACCCATGCCTAAATTAAGCGAGTTTGAAAACCAGGTAGAAGAGAAGGCTAAACCACTTTTAAAGAAAACAGACGGTATCTTTAAAGCCGACTTAACCTCTGCTGCTCCCTTAGAAAAAGGGATAAAAGATATAGAAGTCAAATCGCTTCTATCTTCGACCCCCAGTCCAAGCTCGGGACGTGTTTTAAAAGGCGTTTTTGGTGCTAAGGGAAAAGAGACTCCTAAGGCCACTATCGTTAAAGCAGACGAACTATTAAAAGCCAAAGCGATAGAGCGCGCAAAAAAAGTGAAGGCTACCCTAGCTTCAAAGCTCGCGTCTCTGAACACCGAGACCACTGGCGAAGAGCCTCCCAAGCGCCCTCGTGGCCGGCCCAGAAAAAATCCTCTTTAACAATTCCTTGCTATAAAGATAACAGTAATCTTTAAGTATTAAATCATTCTTTGTTTACTACAAATAAGTTTTTAATTTCTCACATTGACTGCTCTTTTTTTCTCTTCTAGATAAGGGTTAAAAAGGCAAAAAAGAAGTTATCTTTAGGGCATGAGATATGGCGAACTTTCTTTCTTTCAGACGGGCGTTGCAGTCCCGCTTTTTAGCTTGCGCAGTAAAAACAGCATCGGGATTGGTGAATTTTTAGATTTAATTCCCTTTGCTAGTTGGGCAAAATATTGTGACCTTAACGTTATTCAAATCCTACCGATTAACGACACAGGAAACGAGTCTAGCCCTTATAGCGCAAGGAGCGCATTTGCACTTCATCCCGTGTACATCAACTTACAACTCGTCAATGGGTCTTCCGATTTCGAAGAAGAAATCGAAATGGCGAAAAAAGATTTCGATAAAGACACTAGCATTGATTTTCACAAAGTGGTCACCTGGAAGCTCTCTGTTTTAAGGAAAATTTTTGATACCCGTTACAATCAAATTGCCACTCAAAAAAAAATAGAGAGTTGGATTAACGTCAATGAATGGGTAAAACCCTATTGCGTTTATGCTTTGCTTAAGGCCAAACACCAAGAGGCTAGCTGGAAAGAATGGAAAACAAACCAAAGTCCTACGCCAGAATCCATTGAAAAAATTTGGAGAAAACACCCTAAAGAAGCGATGTTCCAAGCATGGCTGCAGTTCATTGCCGAAGCCCAATTTAAGGTTGCCGTAAACGCCCTATCCGAAATGGATGTTAAATTAAAAGGCGATATTCCCATTCTTATTAATGAAGACAGCGCCGATGTTTGGTTTCATCGAGAGTATTTTTCTCTTGATGATCGCGCTGGTGCACCACCCGATATGTTTAGTTACAGCGGTCAAAACTGGGGATTCCCTACATACCACTGGGATGCTCTAGAAAAAGACAATTACTCTTGGTGGCGCAAACGACTTATTCAAGCTAGCAAGTTTTACCATGCTTATCGAATCGATCACGTTCTCGGTTTCTTTAGAATTTGGACTATCCCAGAAAGCGAAGTCACGGGCATTCTAGGGCGTTTTAGCCCTTCGTTTCCCCTAAAGCGATCCGACCTAGAAAGGAAAGGAATTAAAAAAGAAAGCCTTGATTATTTGAGAGACCCCAATTTTTCTGTAGAGCAGTTAAAATCCTTTTTCGGGAAAATGCTTAACGATGATATTTTAGAAGAGTTTTTTGAAGAACTCTCTTCTAATCCAAATCGTTTTGTTTTAAAAGAGCCTTTTCACTCAGAGAAAGCAATTTTAGCCTCACTAGTTTCTCAAGACATTAAAGACACCTTGCTAAAGGTCTACTGGAACCGCGTCTTTGTACCCGCTGGTACAGAAGAAGACTATTACCCTTATTGGTATTGGTACGAGCAACCCGTCTTGTTTACGCTACCCGAATCCGAGCAGCAAATACTCAGAAATGCAATTAGCGAAAATGCCGCTGCTCAAGAATCTCTCTGGCAAGATAACGCTTTAAAATTATTAAACGTCCTTGCAAACGAAACCGACATGCTCGTCTGCGCCGAAGACCTTGGCGCCGTACCGCGTTGCGTGCCTTATGTTTTAAATAAGCTCAATATTTTAGCCCTTCGTGTAGAGCGTTGGACACGCAATTGGGACGCTCCTTATTCACCTTACTACGAAATGGAAGACTACCCTCGTCTTTCGGTTTGTACGACTAGCAGTCACGACACTTCAACTCTTCGGGGCTTATGGGATGAATCCGATTTCGATCGCGAACTGTTTTGGCAACACGCGCATCAGCAAGGCATGCCACCAGACAACCTCTACCCCAACCACATTAAAGGCTTACTGGCCAACATATTCACCTCAAATAGTCTTTTCTGTATTATCCCTTTGCAAGATTTTTTTGGCCTTTCGTCTCAGTTTTCTATGGTCAAACCCGATTTAGAACGAATCAATATTCCTGGCACAGTGGGCCCTCACAACTGGTCTTACCGTATTCCCACACTAGTCGAAGACTTG
>DUVD01000138.1 GCA_012841225.1 Fibrobacter sp. | reverse complement strand
GCGACATTTTAATATTTCTACTTAAAATTAAATAAATTAGCGTGTAAAGTAGTGTAAAAAAAGGAAATGCGTTGTACTACTTGTATACAGCTTTTAAATCCACATTAAAAACATAAAAAAATAAGAAACTGCCTATTAACCCTTCTTTTTTTATGCAAAAATGCGATTAATCTTCTCTTTTTTCCAAAAACGATGTTAAAATTAAACCTTAGATTTGTTGTAAAAAGGCTTCACCGCTCTCAACGGTCTGTCGTATAAGTGTGTTTATCGTCATAGGACCAACGCCTCCTGGAACAGGAGTATAAGCCGAAGCAACCTCATTTAATCCATTCTTTTCAATATCACCAATACCACCAGGATGATAGCCAGCATCTACAACCACAGCGTTTTTTTTGATCCAGGCTGTTTTAATAAACTCAGGTCGCCCCACTGCACCCACCAAAATATCGGCTTGTTTTATTAATTCGGGCAAGTTTGTGGTTTTACTATGGCAAATAGTTACCGTGCAATTTGCCGCTAGTAGCATCATCGCCATGGGTTTACCTAAAATGGCGCTTCTCCCTACGACAACGGCATGCTTGCCAGAAAGTGGGATTTCATAATGCCTTAACAAAGTCATTATTCCCGCAGGAGTAGCAGAGCCGTAAGCGGCTTCTCCCATAGCGATTCTGCCAAAACCCAGACAAGTTACCCCATCGACATCTTTTCTGATATTAATTGCTTCAAAAGCCTTGCGCTCATCTATGTGAGGTGGGACGGGATGTTGTAACAAAATGCCATGCACGTTTTCATTTTCATTTAGCTCATGGATTTTATTTAGAAGCTCTTCGGTGTTAATATTTTGATCTAAAAACACGCGAATACTCTCCATGCCAACCCGAGAACAAGCGTTTCCTTTCATTTCAACATAAGTCTTGCTTGACGAATCGTCACCAACAAGAATCGTCGCTAAAATAGGGGCTTTACCTGTAGACTCACGCAGTCGGTCCACTCTAGTTTTGAGTTGAACTTCAGTTTGAGTGGAGAGGGCTTTTCCATCGAGAATTAAAGCAGGCATAAAAACTCCGTGTATTTGCGGAATAAAGATAAAAAAAGAGAGATTTTTAGGTCTCTCTGTTTTCAAAATAGAACAATTATTCAAATATTTTTAAGATTTCTGGAATAAAAAGAAGAGTCACTATCCATGGATAAGATAAAACTCCTGTAATCCAGCCCGTTTTTTCGCAAACTGCTTTTGGAAATAATACAGGACTATCTTCTTGTTCTATTAACTCAATGTCGGCCTCGACCATTTCACGGAGAGCGGTAGCCAAAAACTTTTTTTTCTGTTTAAACAGAGAAGTCTTTGCATCCACATTATTTATAATTTCCTTAAATCTGTAACTCATACTCTACCTTAATCTATTAAAACCAAGCATATTCCCCACCATTCACATAAACGATAGAATTTTTTTACAAAAAAAAACTCCTTCTCTCTCTTTTTTTATTTAAACACGTTTTACGTGTTCTTAATCAATACTTAATTCGCTGTTTTTGATTCCGCACTCTGATAAAAAAGCAAAAAAGCAGGCTTTTCCCCTTAATTTTGCTCTGATTCTTAAAAAAGAAGGCTCGATGTAATAATATTTTGTTATGTTAATAATAAGTTTTTATTTTCAAGTTTCACCAAGAGGAAAACATGAAGCGTATTGGATTTTTAACTATTGGATTCGCTTTGGCGGGTTTAACTGCTTGTAGCAGCGCCCCAAAGCCAGCCACCGAAAACGTTGACATAGCAACTGAAGCAAAAAAAGACTCCTTAGCTGCACCAATCGAGCGCTATAGTTATGCATTAGGCATGGATGTTGGGAAAACATTAAAAAGTATCCTTGTTGAAATCGACATGAACTCTTTTAATTTAGCGATGACTCACCAAATGGATTCTCTACCTTCTTTAATGACAGAGGAAGAGGCAGAAAATGCCCTTGAAGCTCTTTTACTTCAAGTTCAAGAAAAAAGAGAGCAACAGTCTCGCGATGAAGCCTTAAAAGAAAAAGAAACCCAAGCAGAATTTTTAAATAAAAATAAATTGGATAGCACCGTAATCATTATGCCTAGCGGGCTTCAATATAAAATTCTTAAAAATGGCGAAGGAATTTCTCCTAAAAGAACTGATAAGGTAAAGGTCCATTATGTAGGATCTTTGCTCAATGGCACCGAATTCGACAACTCTCTCAAACGCAAAGAACCTCTTGAATTTGAAGTAGGGAACGTGATTGAAGGCTGGCAAGAGCTTTTGACCTTAATGAAACCAGGCATGAAGGTGAGAGCTTGGATTCCTAGCGAACTGGGTTATGGCGAGCAAGGTGCTGAGCCCATTATTCCAAGAAATTCGCTGTTGATATTTGAAGTGGAATTGCTTGAAGTTTTCGCTGAACCAGCCCCAGAACAAAACATGACCCCAGCGGATTCAAGCGTAAAGGCAGAAGCAAAACCTGCTGCAAAAGCTGAAGTAAAG
>DUVD01000137.1 GCA_012841225.1 Fibrobacter sp. | reverse complement strand
ATGCCATTACAACCTCGAAAAGTCTAAAGATAAAAAGAAAACCCGATGATTAAATCAACGGGCTCTAATTTATAAAATAATAGCTGTATTAAAACGAAGCAACAAAATTATCTGTAGAAATCAACGTAGCCTTTGCCATCATAGTAACCAACTTCTTCCATGGTAAAATTGTATTCAAAACCCTCACCATTGCCAATATCATAATAGATAAAAATATCGCCACCATAATTGAATGCATAAACACTATATACATAAAATTTAGTTACAACACTAGAATAACCATCGTAATCGGTTTCTGTGACTTGTGAAGGAGTAAATCTATAGTAAATATAAGAATAAGAACCTATAAAGTTCCAGGAGCCACAAGAATTAAAATTAACGTCTCTAAAATCGCCAGAATAACCATAAATAGAGCAAAGTTGAATTTCTTCCAGGTTAAAGGTGGTGTAAGAGCCCGTTTCATAGCTAGTTAAGTCATCTGTGACCACAATTTCGCAACCGGCGAATGCAAGTACGAAAAATAAAACAACGAGTAATTTAATAGGCTTCATAATTTCCAAAAATTAAGGTTAACAGGATATAAATGTAAATATAAAAAAAAAAGAAAATAAAACAAAAAAAATAATACAAATAAGCTTGTTTCATTTTGAAACATACCGCCTGTTTTTATGTTCCATTTTTTTTCAATGAAAATTTTTTATACCAAAAATGCGCTTTTTCGGCTTAAAAACCGATTGGCACGAAATTTGCATTACCTCAAGCATAATACATTTAACACGGTTCTATGTTTTTAGAACCACTAACCCTAAAGAGGTATAAAAAATGATTAAGCCACTTGCAGACCGTATTCTCATTGAGCCTGCCGAAGCAGAAACCAAAACCCAAAGCGGTCTATTTATCCCAGATAATGCTAAAGAAAAGCCAATGCAAGGCAAAATCATTGCCATGGGCCCTGGTAAAAAAAGTGAAAGCGGCGATCTCATCGCTCCCGAAGTGAAAGTCGGTGATGTCGTTCTTTATGGCAAATACAGCGGTACCGAAGTAACCGTTGATTCAAAAACTTACTTGATTGTTAAAGAAAGCGACATTTTCGCAATTCTTTAATTTTTACTTTAACATTTATCTTAACAATAAGAATTCAGGAGTATTAAAATAATATGGCAAAGCAAATGAAATTTGACGTGGCTGCACGCGCAAGCCTAATGAACGGCGTAGATAAACTCGCCAACGCTGTAAAAGTGACCCTCGGCCCTAAAGGCCGCAATGTAATGATCGGCAAGTCCTTTGGCGCCCCTTACGTTACTAAAGATGGTGTTACTGTCGCTAAAGATGTTGAGTTAGAAGATGCCTACGAAAATCTAGGCGCCCAAATGGCAAAAGAAGTGGCTAGCAAAACATCTGACGCTGCTGGCGACGGTACTACCACAGCGACCGTTTTAGCTCAAGCGATTACACGCGAAGGCTTAAAAAACGTGGCCGCTGGTGCTAACCCTATGGATATCAAACGCGGTATTGACGCTGCTGTTGCCGCTATTATTGCTGAAATCAGTAAAATGGCTGTCAAAATCAACGGTAAAGAGCACATCGCTCAAGTGGCCTCTATTTCTGCTAATAGTGACTCCGAAATTGGCGAATTGCTCGCTAATGCTATGGAAAAAGTGGGTAACGACGGCGTAATCACCATTGAAGAATCTAAGACTGCAGACACTATCCTCGAAGTAGTGGAAGGTATGCAATTCGATCGCGGTTACCTCTCCCCTTATTTCGTGACCAACACCGACAGAATGGAAGTATCTCTCGAAAACCCACTAATCCTTATTTACGACAAGAAGATTAGCACCATGAAGGATTTGCTCCCAACTCTCGAACATGTGGCTAAGCAAGGTAAATCTTTGTTGATCATCGCAGAAGACGTGGATGGCGAAGCTCTTGCTACTCTCGTAGTGAATAAAATTCGCGGCACTCTCAAAGTCGCTGCTGTTAAAGCTCCTGGTTTTGGTGACCGTCGTAAAGCAATGCTCGAAGACATCGCTATTCTCACAGGCGGCATGCTCGTCTCCGAAGAAACCGGTGCTAAATTAGAAGATGCGCCAGTAAGCGTTCTTGGTCAAGCCAAATCGATCACCATTAATAAAGACAACACGACTATCGTGGAAGGTGCTGGTGAATCAGCTGCTATCAAGGCGCGTATTGGTCAAATCAAAAAGCAAATCGAAGACACCACTAGTGATTACGATCGCGAAAAACTACAAGAACGTCTTGCCAAATTAGCTGGTGGCGTTGCTGTGATTAAGGTAGGTGCCGCCACTGAAATCGAAATGAAAGAGAAGAAAGACCGCGTTGACGATGCGTTACACGCTACTCGCGCTGCTGTTGAAGAAGGAATCGTCGCCGGTGGTGGCGTTGCCTTAATTCGCGCTGCTGGAATAATCGACTCTCTTAAATTAGATAACACCGACCAAAAGACTGGTGCCGCCATTATCCGTCGCGCCATCGAAGAGCCTTTACGTCAAATTGTGATCAACGCTGGCTTAGAAGCCTCTGTTGTTGTAAACAAAGTGAAAGAAGGCAAGGACGGTTTTGGTTATAATGCAAAAACCGACAAGTACGAAGACCTAATCAAGGCAGGCGTTATCGACCCTGCTAAAGTAACCAAAACGGCTTTGGCCAATGCCGCTTCTATTACGAGCATGCTGTTAACTACAGACTGCGTTATCGTAGACAAAAAAGAAGACAAACCTTCTGCTCCTGGTGGCATGGGTGGCATGGACATGGGCGGTATGGGCGGCATGATGTAATTGCCTCTCTGCTTTTCGATAGAGAAAAAAAGAAGAAGATCCTGCCTCGTGGGCAGGGTCTTTTTTTTTAATAAAATGATTTAAAATGGTTGTAAAATTGAAAAAAGGCAACATTATATAAAAATATAAACGTGCGAAACGCAAACGTGGCTTAACCGAAAGCGGAACGCTAAGTAAATTTCAGTATTTTAAATAATGGCAGACTAGCGTTTCCAATAGCGAAACGTTTCAAAAGAAGCACCCTCTCCAATGACTATTTGATAAATACCGTTAGCATAGGGAGCAAGATCCAAATCGATAAAACCAGTGGCTTGTTTAAAGAGCATTACGCGACCATTTATATCGATAACTCGAACTAATGTGTTTTTATTTTGGTAAGAGCTTCCAATGGTTAATTGCACTTGATCGCCATAACGATGAATTACCGACGGTTCTTTTACGCCTAAGTTAGAGGCAATGCATTCTGTGTTAAGCTCGGAATCATCTACAATAATTCTCCAATTTTGGTTCCAAGGCCATGAGTCGTTCCAGTCTTGAATCACACGATCACCGTCGTTTCTGATGTAGTGACTGCTATGCGCCATTTTCATTCTCACCACATAGCCCGTAAAGCCATCTTGAGGTTCAAAACTTAGCTTTTGATGGTCTTTGCCGTTCCAGCCCCAAATGCCTGCTGCTGCGCCCGCAGTGGTTGACTCGTTTGGAATTTCAAACGCCTTATCGCCAAAATTAATGCGATAAGAATTACCACCTAAAGAGACTAAGCTAACCAAGGCCTCTTCGTCAAAGCAGTCACCCAAAACAAGGGTGTTCTCAGATGGGATTATGCATTTACCAGCCGCCACAGAGCGAATGCGCACTTTATCGGGGAATGCCGATTTTCGCTTCCATACGCGAACCCACTCCGCTTCAAAATACGCCGGGTTGCTAGCAGTAATGCCAATATCGTCTCCAGCCCAACCTCCAATAGCGAGGTTGATAATGATATACATCTCTTTAACTTGGCTGATTTCGGATGGACGCCGATACGAAGCGACCTGCTTGTCATTAAAATAAAAATTCATGGTTTCGGGGTTCCACTCGACGCCATAATTATAAAAGGCAGCGGATTTATCTGGACCGGAGTGAGTGCCCCCAAAAGAAGCCTCGTGATCCCAAGCAGAGCCATGAGAGGCGTACCAAGAAGGATCGGTATAATGCAAGTAGTAATGATGTTGCGTGCGCGCATGCGGGATTTCTAAAATATCAATTTCTGGGGGCCAACCATCTTGTAACATCCAAAAAGCGGGCCAAGTGCCAGAATGTGGAGGTGCTTTAAAACGCCCTTCGATGTAACCGTATTGTGTGCTGAACTTGCCTCGCGTATCAATAGCGCCTGAGGTGTAATCTAAAGAATACGTTTTGCCACCATTTGAAGCCGTAGCTGGTGCCTCTGGATGCCTAGACGCTTCGCCTTTAATACGCAAAACACCGTCTTTGACGCTTACGTTTTGGGCAACGCAATAAGCACGGTGATTATGGGTATGCCCCCAATTGTAAGTTGGATTCCATTTTTTGGAGTCCAATTGAGTGCCATCAAATTCATCCTCAAAAACTAAACTCCAACCCTCTAAATTAGAAGGTGGTGCTGCCCAAGAGAGGGAAGAGAGTATTAGAAAAGCCGAAAAAAGCTTGATTTTGTTCATACACACCCCGAATAAAAACCAAACAAATACTGCCTAGTGATTGCCTCCTTAAATATAATGCTATAAAACTAAAATAAAAACAAGCAAAAAAAAAAGCGTTGTAGTCTTTACAAGCTACTTGCCGAGGCGCTTCCAAGTAGGGTAAAAACCGCCAGTTAAGACGTCTACGGCACTAACGACCACTAAAGCACTTTT
>DUVD01000136.1 GCA_012841225.1 Fibrobacter sp. | reverse complement strand
TCTCTTCTTTTAAAAAATAAATTAGAAACATATAAAGACAATTCATTTTCGTTAAGAAATGACTTACTTTAAATTGGCAATAACTTAAACTATCGCCTTGGATTATAATTGTTCATAAAGACCATCGCTAGAGCAACGCATAACATCACAAGGCTCCCTACAATCACTTGCTCTTTATGGTCATATTCTCTTTTTATATAACTAGGGTTTTCTTCATTTCGTTGTTGCAAGGTCACAGTGTCTTTAGGTACCGAATCCTTAGAACCGTAAACCTCTTTGATCTCCGCTTCTGTCATGTTCAACGTGCTCATATGAAGAGAATCGTACACATCTAAATCGGATGCTTGTATTTGTAAAGGCGAAAAAGCCAAAACAAAAAGGCAAAAGAAAACAAGAAAAAAAGAGTGACATTTCACAAAAGCCTACTCGGCAGCCATTTTATCTAGTATTTGATTGACTAAACCAGGACTTGCCTTGCCGCCGGATTTTTTCATCACTTGGCCCACAAAAAAGCCCTTTAGAGCGGCTTTTCCAGCCTTAAATTCTAAAAACTGACCTTCGTTAGCAAGAACCACTTCACGAACAATAGCCTCAACAGCTCCCGTATCCGTAATTTGAACCAAGCCCTTTTCTTCAATAATGTTTTCAGGGGATTTTCCAGTAGCAAACATTTCGGCAAAAACTTGCTTCGCTATTTTACCACTAATCGTATTGTCTTCAATTAGATTCACAAGTGCAGCCAAGTGCTCGGGTTTAATTTTAACGCCAGCAAGACCGTCTTCAAGTTCTTTAACCTCGCGAAGCAGTTCAGAGTTAATCCAATTAGCAAGAATTTTAGGGTTTTTACATACTTTTGCTGCAGTGTCAAACCAAACACTAACATCGCGGTCAATGGTTAGAACGTGCGCATCGTAAGGGGTGATTCCATAATTTTCGACAAAGCGTTTGCGACGCGCATCGGGAAGCTCGGGTAAAGTCTTCCTAATTTTTTCGACAAATTCAGAGGCGGTAACCAAGCGCAACATGTCTGGTTCTGGAAAATACCTGTAATCGTGGGCATCTTCTTTTGAACGGATAACGATAGTCTTGTTATTATTTGTGTCAAAACGCTTGGTGCACTGCTCCACTTCGCGGCCCGCATCTAAAGTAATCGTTTGGAGCAAGATTTCGGCGTTGAGTGCTTTTTCTAAATTATTAAAACTATTTAGGTTCTTAATTTCAGCCCGAATGCCAAAGGGAGCATCTTCACTTGTCCTAAGAGAAATGTTACCATCGCAACGCATGTTGCCGTTTTCCATATTGGCATTGGAAACACCCGTGTATTCTAAAATTTGTTTTATTTTTTGAAGGACAAGGACGGCTTCTTCGGGGCTTCGGATATCGGGTTCTGTAACGATTTCACAAAGAGGAGTGCCACAGCGATTAGCGTCAAAGTGACTGCCTTCGGGCGAGAGATCATGCACTAACTTACCGGCATCTTCTTCCATGTGAATGCGAGTGATTCCCACTATTTTAATCGAACCATCGGGCAAAGTCACCTCTAAAGAGCCCTTTTTGCATATAGGATGATCGTAAACAGGTAGGCCACCGGTCTGGGTAATTTGGTATCCCTTGGGTAAGTCAGGGTAAAAATAGTTTTTACGAGTCCACATGGCATTCAAATCGATTTCGCAATTTAGCGCTAAACCTAAACGAATCGCATATTCTACCGCTTTTTTATTGGGAACGGGCATAGCTCCAGGCATTCCTAAGCATATAGGGCAAACGTGCTTATTAGGGCTAGTGTTAACCTCGACCTCACAACCACAAAACATTTTAGTTTGAGTGGCTAATTGACAATGAACTTCTAAACCAATAACGGGAAAATACTTAGACATGCAAAACTCCATAAGATACTCGTAAAATATATTAAAAAAAACGTCTCTTTAAGACAAAGCCGTTTTCAAAAGTTAGTTTTCTTAAATGCAATACCTTATTTACCTTTTATTTGCTTTGTCGGGAGTCGCTGGGCTCATTTACGAAGGCTCTTGGGCGCGCTACCTTAAATTTCTTCTGGGGCATGCAAGCTACGGCCAAGTTTTAACGCTCTGCATTTACATGGGTGGCCTCGCCATTGGTAGTTTTATTGCTGGAAAACTTGTCGTTAAATTAAAACGACCTCTTCGCGCTTACGCCATCACAGAACTTTTTATTGGTATCGGTGGGCTACTCTATCACCCCATTTACATTCAGCTCACCAATTTCTTTTACGATTCCTCTTGGTCTATGAGCCTTTCCGTTCGAGGTGCAGAAACCGTTAAGGTTTTTTTGGCAATTGGAAGCACCTTACCCATAGCTATTGGTCTTGGGATGACATTTCCCTTTATTGCAGCGGGCCTAATGCGTCGTGACAAAGACTCTGGAGAAATTTCCTTACCCAAGTTATATTTTACCAATAGCCTTGGGGCCGCGATCGGTATTTTAATAGCGAGCTATTTGCTTATTCCCTCTTTTGGGAATCAATCCACACTCAATATCGCTGCTAGCATTAACTTCTTTTTGGCCATTGCCTTTTGGGTCATCGATTCCGACAGTGTTGTTATTGCCCAGAATAAAAGACCTAAACGCGCCTCAAAAGCCCCCGCTTTTGTTCACGAAACAAATCGCCTACCAATGCCACCTAAAAAAATTTGGTTCTGGATTGCGGCTATTACGGGGCTCACTTCTTTTATCTACGAAGTACTCTGGATTCGCCTCCTTAGCCTTTTAATGGGATCTTCCAGTCATAGTTTTGATCAAATGCTTTCTGCTTTTATTTTTGGCCTTGCTATCGGCAGTGCCGCAAGCGGAAAATTAATTAAAAAAGACCACCTCATTTTACTATCGGCAGCGCAAATCTTAATGGGTTTCTTTGCCTTATGCACGCTTTATTTCCATGAGCCCTTTTGGATGGTCATGAACCAGTCCAATCAAATTTTTAATCAAACCAGCGCCGGTTACGCTTCGTGGAGCATATTTAAATATATTTTATCCGTTTTTTGGATGGTACCCACCAGCTTTTTTGCAGGCATGACCCTCCCTTTAATTACCATTATTTTAACGCGCGCCTTTAAATCAGAAAGCCCCATCGGCAAGGTTTACGGGTTCAATACCATAGGCTCTATTTTAGGTTCTATCTTAGCCGCCCTTATACTTATTCCAATACTCCAGCTCAAATGGACCTTAGCCACAGCCGCACTTTTAGACATGGCCATTGGCGTGTTGCTACTCGTTATTTACCGCAAGAAATTCCGTTACAGCGTCTTATTTTACATCACCATCATTTTAATGATTTTGCCGTTAAGCGTCATGAATTTTAAACCCGACGTTATCACCTCGGGTATATTTAGAATCTATAAGGCTTTAGAAAGCGACGACTCCACTATTGTAAGAAACGGAAAAACAGCCACCATCAGCTTCCACGAATCCGAAGTCCACTGGTACATTAAAACAAATGGTAAGGCCGACGCGAGCATGAGCAAAAATCGCGAAGTCCCCATTGGAGGAGATGAGCTTACCCAAGCAGCGACGGCGTTTATCCCCATGGCCATGAGAAACGAACCCTATGACGCCGCTATGGTTGGCTTTGGCAGTGGTATGGGCGCTCATTATTTATTATCGGATCCTCTTTTGAAAAAGCTAGACTGTATAGAAATCGAAGAGGAAATGATGAACCTAGCCAAAGGCTTTATGCCTTATAACGAAAGAGGTTACCTCGATCCTCGCATCAATATTTATATCGATGATGCCAGGACTTTTTTTCATACGCACAAGCAAAAATACGACGTCATTGTAAGCGTCCCCTCTAACCCTTGGGTAAGTGGCGTCTCGAGTTTATTTAGTCATGAGTTTTACTCTCAAATGAAGCGTTATTTAAAGCCCGGTGCACAGTGGGTACAATGGATTCAAACATACGAATTTAATGACCTGCTTTTTTTACATATCTTAAAGGCACTTCACCAATCGTTCAATTACGTGGTATTATATCAAGCACCAGAAGAGCCCGACGTGATTATTATTGCAAGTGATTCTCCCGTCCGACAACAGTACATAAACCGTTTTCAAACCGATAGCGTCATTCAAAAAGAACTAGCGCGAATCCAACGCCCGTGGTATTTCTTTGGCGAGCAAAACTTCCTGTTCACCACAGAAATGATATCCCCCATACTAGAAAAAGTCTCTCCTAATAGTGAGTTCATGCCAATGGTCGATAACAAAGCAGAAGAGGCGCGTTTTATTCATTCCCAAGTCGAGATTATACGAGCATTTGATTCATGCGAAGTCTGCTGGCCAGAAGTCTTAGATTCTAACGATTACGCCCCGCGTCAAGCATTTAAAAACCTTGTAAAAAAGCTACAACCCCAAGATGAATATTTAAAACGATCTTTAATCGCGCATCTTCAAGACACCGCCTTTATAAGCTTAGCCAAGGCAGAACCGTTTCATAAAGACTGGCTTGAATTTGTGAACGATTACAACATATACATCCACTCCATTCCACTAGAAGAAAGAGACTCTTCCTATATTTACAACCTATTAAAAGCAAAGGTCTACACCGACTCCATGCCAGAGGCTCAGGCCCTCGAATTTAAAATGATGGAGAGCATGAGACTAAAAAGATACACTGAAGCAGCAGAAAATCTAAACGCTTTGGTAGAGGCATTTGAAATCAAAGAGATGGAAGAGTTTTTCCTAAGAAATGCGGTTATTGTTTGTGTCCGAGCCAAAGAATTCAAGTTGCTCGAATTTATTTATAAAGAAGCCATTCGCAACAACGAGGATTTTTCTGCTCCAGAAAAAGTTTTAATAGAAATAACCATAAAAAAGCAGCGCTAACTCGTCTCTTTTTTCAAACCATGTTCGTCTCTTTTGACAACGAGAACAGGATTATATTTTCTCACTAACTGTGTTCCACACAAACTCGTCTCTTTTTTCAAAC
>DUVD01000135.1 GCA_012841225.1 Fibrobacter sp. | reverse complement strand
TAAGTACTGCCATGGCCGGTGTCAAGATTCCTATTTATGTGTCTAGTATTGCAGACCCTGGCACAGGCGCCTTAGAATTAGATATCGAAGGGGCTGTTGGTCAGGCTTATAGCTTAACGACATCGTCCGGGTTAAATCTATATGCAAGTGAAGACAGCGATGTGATTTTAACACCTGCTGATTTTCCACGTTCTATTGGGGAAGGTGGTGTCGACACTCTTTGGGCTACAGTGCCTCTTGCTGTGATGGATTCCTCTTCAGAGGCTCATACTGTTCAGGTGACCGGGCGTCCTAGCATTGCTAATCTTACCTTCTTTGCTCCACAAATAGTCTTTATGGATGAATCAGGCACTCAGATTACTAGCTTGAAAGACACCATGTGGGTTGCTTCACCTTATAAAGTGCGTTTAGTGGCATTTAACCCTGCGACAGAGACCATTTGCACCGAATGTAATTTTAACGTGAATAGTGGTAGCCAAACATCTCCTAAAGTCGAAATTATTCCGGCTGTGGTTAGTGTTGTAGATGGAGAGGCTATTGTAACGCTTAGGTCTTTGAAAGATTACACAACGACCCCAGCAACGTTAGCTGTGATTGGCCCTAATGCTGTTCTTTTGAATGCCACTTTGACCCCACTCTACTTTAAAGACCCTCCAGTGCCGTTCCCAGTTCTTGTCGAAATTTTTGACAAGCGTGGCGCTGTATCAGATCGTATATTGCCCATTCCAACCCCTTACTTTTCTACGAGTCAAGAGTATCTCGATGGCATTGCTGATTCGCTTGCCATTCACTATCATCGGGGTTTCCATCCAGACTCTTTGCCGGACTCGGTTTTTGTGAAGTGGGATTTGGAAGCAACTACCAATGGTCTTTTAGACTCCATAAAAATAGATAAAGCTAAAATTATCGCAGGTGCATCTTGTACGGGCACAGTATGCGACAGCATTATTAGTATTCATGGTTTGGACTTCTCTAAAGACATTCAAACAGCGGGTTCTCCTAATACGATCATTTCTTCTTGGTCCACTTATATGGATAAAACTCATCCTGTCTCCTTGTCTTCACAGGTTATGATCACGGACCGTATTGCGCCTATTCTTTTGAAGGGTCGTGTTTCTAACGTAAAAGGATCGCCAGAATATGACCGTGTAATGCTTCTCGCTTCTGAGCCAGTTCTTATTAAAGATCCTTCTACATTAGTGTCTAATCGTAATACCGCTTTCTCTTATTACTTGAAATCGGCTACTGAGGTAGGCTCTTCACCAGATGCTAAATATATCAATGTAGCGTCGAGCTCTGGTGACGTCGAAATTGCTCGAGATACAGTGGTGATGCTTTATAAAAACGACAATAATTTGATCCCATCACCTCGTGCCGGTGACTATGTTCGCTTTCGCGCTGATATGCCACTTTTGATTTCCGATTTAGAAGGAAACTTCCCAACCAACTATGATGCCGCTGTTGCTTCTCCTTGGGCGCCTATTGAAGGCGACGCTAAATCAGAAGTGCTTACCATTACACTGACTACTATCGACCCTAACGGCGATAAAGTAAAGGAAGACATGAAAAATCGTAACATTGTTGAATTGGTCTCCGTTGGCATTTACGATAGTAAAGACTCCGTTCAAGCGGCTAATCCAGGCACGCTTGGCCATATTCTTAAAACCGATATGGGAAATATTTTAACATCTGCAGAATATGCTAATGTAGAGGCTAAGGATGTTTATTTGGAAATCAACACCCAATACTTTACCAACTTAGGCTCCTTTGTGGCGGACTACTCTTATAAGCTACGATGTGACGATCCTTTCTTTAACGGTGATTGTAGAAGTAACCCTAGCTACGTTTACGTCGCTTGGAACCTACTTTCTAACGATAGCCGTATGGTTGGCACGGGGGCTTATATCGCTAAACTTTCCTCTTCAGTGAATATTGCTGGCCATGGTAAAACGGCTAAGCATGAGTTAACCGAAATGTGGGGCGTAAAACGCGGTGGAAGGGCCGGCAAAATATTTAAATAATAAAAAAAAGAAGCTCTCGGCAATCGAGAGCTTTTTTTTATCTATAAATAAGCTAATTTTAAAGCATGCGTAAAACATGCTTTTTTTTATTGTCATTTGCTTCTTTGCTTATAGCTAATCCTACCGATTTAGACACTTTATTTCGGGGCAAAGAGTACAAACCCATTTTAAATGAGGCTCTCCGTTCTGCTTCAGATAAGAATAATGAAATCGCTTTTGCCTCTTCAAAAACAGATAAAACGGGCGAGGGTTATTATGTACTTCAGTTCGAAGCGGTTGCTGACTTTGATGCAGCACAACGACGAAAGGCTCAGCTTTCTGCAAGCACAGGTTATGCGATTCAAGTCGTCTTTGATACCCCTTTTTACAAATTGAGAGGCGGTGGGTGGACATCTAAAGCCAAAGCAGAAGACAAGGCAAGAGAGCTTTCTGCTAATAACATTAATGCTTTAGTCATTAAAATTCGCTAGTTTTATTTTCTATTCAAGAAGCCCTAGTAGCTGGCGTATCGAAGCGTTGTTCATAGAGGCGGGTAGCAACGCTCTTTCTTCTGGCGAAACATAAGAAAATTTTCTCTCTTCTGGATTTAGATCGCCACGAAAACGTAATTTAATCTTTGTGGGTTTTAAGGAATAATAAAAAGGACCTGTCTTTACAAAAGCCTTGGCTTGTATGCCCTGTTTTAAGGCGTCATCTAAAATCTGGGTGATTTTTGGTCCTTCGCGGTCGAGTTGATGAAGGTTGAGCAGGCGCTTCCTAAGGCAATCACCATGGATTGGGCTTTCTTTGTCGACATAAAAGAGGAGCTGAACTATAATCGACTTTAAGGGCAGTTCTGGAATGGGTTTGTGGTGCGCTGTGCCCTCTATTTTAGGATTCTTAATCACATAGGGCTTTACGGTAATTTCCGGTGTCAGTAGCTCTTCTGTTTCATTTGAGGCGACTTGAGACTCAGGTGCCCTTTGTACTTCTTCTGCTGTGGGTGCCACACTTTGTTCTATAGAAATAGTAGTCAGCAAATGATCGATTTCATCTTGTGTAGAAGTAATCCAAACAGGGCTCCATGTAGAAAGCATTTTCCAACCAAGGGCGCCTAAGCAGACCGGGCGCATGTATTCAATATCTTCAATAGACTCTTTTAAGAATCTAGGGTAAAAATCGTCTTCGATGGCGGCTAAAAAACGATTTTGATTATTGTT
>DUVD01000134.1 GCA_012841225.1 Fibrobacter sp. | reverse complement strand
GGTGTCACTCCAATTGACTCTAAAGACACGTCTGATTTTTCTGTCATGCGACGCGCTCATCGCGTTTTTCCAGAAGACTGGCGCCTAGCCCTTTATTTTGCTATTAGGCTTGCCAACAGCCCCTTTAAGGCCAATGCAGAGGCAGCAGAAGTAATGCGGCCTTATTCCACGAGTAGCGACACCACAATGCCGAAGCATATCCGTACTATTTACCGAACATTTGAAATAGGTGCTATGCAAACCGAAATCGCCTTGACTACTATTTTGGAAGACTGCGTTAAACCTGAGTACCAAGGTTTTAGAACCAGTTTTTATGGTAAGACTATTCGCGTTTTGAATTATGGCCCCTTTGAGGTAAACGCTGAAGTCGAAGAAATTAAAAAGACCATTGACGGCGTAATTGAAGGCAAAATGCACCCCCAATATGCTTACGAAAGATTGCTACGCCTAAAAAAAGAACCCAAAACTATGGAATAAGAGATTCGCTTCGCCTTTGATTATTAGGCAACCCCATAAGCTCAAAGGCTTGAGCACTCCGCTTAAGATAATCAACTGCCACAGACTCTCTTTTTTGTTGCAAAGCAATTTGGGCACGATAAAAAAGAATGGCCGCCGAAACGTAAGTGTTATTTAGTTTTATAGCCCAAGACCCCGACTCCGCATATAATGAATCGGCTATAGAAAGTTCCCCTCGAAAATGAGCTAGTTGAGCCTCTACAAAAAGCACTTTACCTTTATTTTGCGAAAGTTCTTTTTTTGCATTTTTAAATATAAGATTAGCTTCGTCATTCTTTTTTAATGCCGTTAAGGCGAGAGCTTTTTCACTCCAGAAATTGCCCTGCAATAAATCGGGAGCAAGGCGCAACATTTCTTTAGAAACACCCTCCGACAAATCAATACATTCTCTATAGCGTTCTTGTGCGTTAAAGAGTGCCATTTTCGCATAGGTCAAAGCAACTAAAGAAGAGGTGTCGAGTTCATTGATGCGCACTATTGAGAGCAATGAATCGGCTAAAACAAAATCTAAACTCTGCGTGCGTATTTGTGCCATCGCTATTAAAACACGCCCTTCGGCAAGCAAATCCGATTCCTTGCGCGTGGCTAAAAGGGCTTTCTCTAGCTGCATGTAGCTTTTCGCCCACTTGCCTGCGGCAAGCGATTTTTGTGCTCGGTAAGCTAAAGAGCCCGACTCAGAACTCCATGAAAAGCTGAGGGCTAGGAAAATTAAAATAACGCCGTTCCTCACCATAACGTCTCCACTATAAAGGGCACTGTGTCTTTTTTAGGTATAGAACGACGAATAATCCACATATTTGAGAGCCCTGATAAAAGCTCGTCGGCGGATTGTAAGGCTTGTTCACCCTCTCCTATAAATTGATCTAAAGAAAAAGTCACTTCTCCTAACTGCCCCACTAAACCATCCATTTTAAAGATCATCGTATCTAGGGAACCAAAAGTTTGATCCAGTTTTTTAGGCACGTCTTTCATTTCATCCATTAAAACGACAACGCCACCTGTGATAGTGTCTAGGCGATTAAAAACCCCTGGCATTCTAGCATTAATTTGGTTTAAAATATTTGTGCCCGAGTATGTCATAAGATCTAGTCGAGTAAGTTGTTGATTCAAGTTATCGTATAAAAGCCTAGAGCCAAGAAGAGCCCCAAGCGTGGTGCCCGTATCCATTGCCATTTCTACGAGAGTATCAGCGGCATCAATTAAAAGGTTAACGCGAAGTAAAAGTTCGTTTGTCGTTTCTAAAACCGATTCAATATCTTGAGCCTTGCCCGCAGATAAATAATCACCACTTTCTAAAATGCGCCCTTTCCCTTTTTGCACTTCAATATTAATAACGCGCGCTGAAATCAAGTTTTGATCGCGAATAGCAAAAACAATCGCCTTATCAGTAATCCAATCTTTATATTCAGAACGAATGGTAAACTCCATGCGCACTCCGTTTTCTTGAATATACATGTCCGAAATGCGCCCCACATCAACACCTGTAATTTGAACTTTTGT
>DUVD01000013.1 GCA_012841225.1 Fibrobacter sp. | reverse complement strand
TTTGTTAAAACCATGCTCTCTTTAATGAACAGTAAAGATCGCTTAACTGTAGTGAACGATCAGTTTGGCAACCCCACATGGGCAGTCGATTTAGCAGAGGCTGTTTTAACGGTTTTAGAAAACGGCGACCATTTTGGGATTTATCATTTTTCTGGTGAAGGTATTGCTACTTGGCTCGATTTCGCTCAAGAAATTCAACGTAAGGGTTTGCAAGAGGGTCTCCTCTCTAAAAAAATTCCAGTCGAAGGCGTTTCGAGTTCAGAATACGTAACACCAGCTACTCGCCCTGCTTGGTCCGCACTTTCTAAAGAAAAACTCAAGTCGACTTTTGGCATTAAAATACCGCATTGGGAGGGTTCCTTAGCGGCTTATATTCAGTTGGAAAAAGAACATGCCGGGGAGTAAAAAACCAATTAAAGCGGTTGTTTTTGATCTTGATGGTACGCTTTACTTAAGCGGAAAACCCTACCCGAAAGCCGTAGAAACGGTCAACCAAGTAGCGGCACAGGTGCCCGTTTATTATTTAAGTAATAACACGAGTAAATCGCCCGTTTTTTATGAAAACCGATTGCTTCATATGGGCTTGCCTCTTAAAGATGGCGCTATTATTTCGGCTTTGACCCTTGCCTTAGAGGCCATCCACCGAGAAAACATCAAAAATGTTTATTTTTTTGCAAATCCTGAAGTGTTTGAATGGTTTGCGTCTCAAGACCCGTCGCTTAATTTAGCTCCTTCTTTAGAAGAAACGGAGCTTGTGTTAATGGCTTATCACAATTCGTTTGATTATGAGGAGCTTTGCGAAGTCTCTTGGCGATTACAACGGGGCATTCGCTGGTGGGTGACTCATTGTGATTTGGTTTGCCCCGATGTGCGTGGCTCTGTTCCAGACATAGGGAGCTTTATGGCTTTATTTCATGAGGCTTATGCCGTAAAAATAGAGAGGAGTTTTGGTAAGCCCAATGCCGAAATGCTCGCCCCAGTTTTTGAACATTTTGCTCCAGATGAAGTTTTATTTGTGGGTGACCGCCTTTATACCGATTTTGAATTAGCAAAGCGTTCAGGTTGTCGTTTTGCTTTGCCCCTTTGCGGTGAAACTAAAAGGAAGGATCTAAACGCTTTGAGTATTTTACCAGAAATAGTAGTCGAGCAAGTTAGCGACATTGATTTTGATTCTTTAATTCGAGGAGATTAAAGTGAAAAACTTTTTCTTTGCTATTGGACTTCTTTCTGCATTAGCCTTAGCTTCGTCTTTATCGCCAGTTGTTAACGTGGCAGTAACCCTTCAACCTTATGCTAAAATAGTAGAAGAGATAGGTGGCACTCGCGTTTCGGTAATTACGATGGTCCCTCCAAACGCTGACCCGCATTCTTTTGAGCCTAAACCAGCGATTTTAAAAACATTCTCTAAGGCTGATCTTTATTTTAGCGACAGTTCGGGTTTGGATCAAGTTTGGTTGCCTCGTTTTCTTTCTGCCAACAAAAAAATAGAGGTGGTATATATTTCTACTGGCATTTCGTGGATGCACCACGATGACCATGACCACCACCATCATGATGCCGACCATCATCAGCATGATGCCTCGCTTGATCCCCATATTTGGACTTCACCAAAGCAAGTGCAAAAACTCGCTCAAAACATATTTAAGGCCCTAGTTAAAAAAGATCCCAGTTCAAAATCATATTATGAATCTCAGCTTTATGCTTTTATAGAAAAATGGAGTGCTCTTGATCAGTTTATGGAAGGGGTAGTGGCGCAGCTGCCTAAAAATCGACGCACTTTTATTGTGTTCCATCCTTCTTATGGTTATTTGGCTAGAGATTATGGTTTAGTTCAAAAAACAATTGAAGTCGAAGGAAAAGAACCTAAACCTCGCGACTTAAAAAAATTAATCGCTGAGGCTAAAAAAGATGACATTCATGTTGTTTTTGTACAGCCTCAATTTAGCAAGCGATCTGCTGAAGCAGTTGCTGCTGAGTTGAAAGCGGTTGTTGTCTCTACCTCTCCTTTAGATTTTAATATTGAAAAAAACCTTCGAGAATTTATGCAAGCGCTTTTAGACGCTGCTAAAAAGTGAGCTGTATGTTGGCTATAGAAATTAAAGACCTTTCTTTTTCTTATGAAAACACCCCTGTTCTTGAAAAGGTTTCTTTTTCTGTAGAAGAAGGTGATTTTCTGGGGATTATTGGCCCTAATGGTGGTGGAAAAACAACACTAATGAAGTTAATGCTTGGTCTTTTAAAACCAAGTTCTGGATGCGTTCGTTTGTTCGGGAAAAAACCTCCTTTTCATAAGGTAAAAGTCGGTTACGTACCGCAAAATACAAATCAAAACATTGAATTTCCAATCACTGTGGAAGAGTGCGTTTGCTTGGGTCTTGTGGGTGAACCTAAAAATAAAGAAGCCGTGCTCCACGCCTTGGAACGAGTGAAGATGATCGACTATCGATCGCGGCGTTTAGGAGAACTCTCTGGTGGCGAGAGGCAACGAGTTTTGGTCGCTCGTGCGTTGGTTTCTTCTCCTCAGATTTTATTTTTAGATGAGCCTTCAAGTAATGTCGATTCAGCAGGGCAAGAGAGTTTATTTCAACTATTTTATTCTTTAAATCAATCGATGACGCTTGTGGTGGTGAGTCATGATTTAATGGTTTTATCAAACCATATTAAAAGCGTTGCTTGTGTTAATAAAACGGTGCACTACCACCCTCAATCGGAAATCACAGAAGGAATGATGCAGAGCATGTACGGCTGTGAAGTTGATTTAATTGCTCATGGTGTTCCCCATCGCGTTTTAGGGGCGCATAAACACTAACCGACGCTATGCTCTAATTTTAATGTGAGCAATTGCCTTGCCTCGGCTGCAAATTCGCCAGGCAATTCATGAAAAACGTCTTTACAAAACCCGCTGACCATGGCTTGTATAGCATCTTCCCTTTTTATACCGCGCGCTTCGAAATAGTACAATTGATCTTCGCTAATACGACTAGTACTTGCTTCGTGTTCTGTTTTGGCAGTGGGATTAGCTACTTCAATGTAAGGAAAGGTATGCGCTGCACTTTCTGTGCCCACTAGCATGCTGTCGCACTGGGTGTAATTGCGAGCGTTTGTTGCTTTTGGACGAATATCGACTAGACCTCGAAATGCATTACTGCTTTTGTCGGCGCTGATGCCCTTGCTAATAATAGTGCTTTTAGTGTTCTTGCCTATGTGGATCATTTTAGTGCCAGTATCGGCCTGCATTTGCCCATTAGTAAGTGCAACAGAATAAAATTCTCCAGTTGAATTTTCTCCGACTAATAAACACGAAGGGTACTTCCAAGTGATGGCACTACCCGTTTCTACTTGAGTCCAGCTAATGTGACTATTTTTGCCAGCGCACTTGCCACGTTTAGTTACAAAATTATAAACACCGCCTTTGCCTGTTTCTCGGTCTCCGGCGTACCAGTTTTGCACCGTGCTGTATTTTATTTTGGCATCGTCTTTAACAACGAGTTCTACTACTGCACTGTGAAGCTGATTGCTGCTAAATTCGGGTGCTGTACACCCTTCGAGGTAGCTAACACTTGCCCCGACATCTGCGATGATGAGCGTGCGTTCAAATTGCCCTGCCTCTTTATTATTAATGCGAAAATAAGTAGAAAGATCCATGGGGCAACGGACTCCAGGAGGAATATAGACAAAACTACCGTCGCTAAATACAGCACTATTTAAAGCCGCAAAGTAATTGTCGCTTGGAGGGACCACACTGCCCATGTATTCTTCTATTAACTCTGGGTATTCTTTAACGGCGTCCGAAATGGAGCAAAAAATAACGCCATATTCTAGGAGCTTTTTTTTATGACTCGTGTAAATGCTCACGCTATCAAAAACAGCGTCGACGGCTACGTTTGCCAAACGCTTTTGTTCGTCTAGTGGAATACCTAGTTTTTCAAAAGTTTCGAGAAGTTCGGGATCAATGTCTTCGAGACTTTCGTATTGTTTTTTCATTTTGGGAGCGGAGTAGTACACTATGTTTTGTAAGTCCACAGGAGGGAAGTCGAGCTCTGCCCACGTTGGCGGCGTCATCTTTAAAAGGCGTTCGTATGATTTTAATCGAAAATCGAGTAAAAAAGCGGGCTCTTCTTTTAATTTGGACGCCCGTCGGATTACTTCTTCTGAAAGGCCTTTTTCAAAAGCAACGTTTTCGATATCTGTGACAAAACCATATTTGTAATTTTCATTCATGATAAACTAAGGCGTTAAAGTTTCGGGCATTTCATCGTTGTTCATTGGTGGATAAGAGGCGAAAGGGTCTTCGGGTTCAACGTTGATATTATAGTAGACATTATTTCTTAATTGGTCTTCGATGTAGAATAGGGTACTTCCAGATGCAGCACTGCAACCGACGCAAGCACCATGAAAACGGATTTGAAGACGGTTATCTTCTGTTAAGGCGAGTACTTCTAAGTCACCACCGTCCATGCGAAGTGTATCGCGAATATAAGTGTGAAGGCAATCGTCGATTTTCTTTAATTTCTCTTCGTGAGAAAAGGCGTTCCACTCGTTGTCAGCTTCGGACCTGCCTTCAACGCTTTGAGTTCGATATTTTACTTTGTCCATCGCTTCTCGAACGGCTAGGGCAATCTTTTTCTTTTCAGGATAAATTTCTTTAATCTTTACGATAAGCTTTTGCAACATCTCTAACTCAACGGCATTTTCTGGTAAGGATCTTGTGTGAGGGGTGTCCCTAAGCAAAAGTTCAATTTCGTTAACATCGATTTTAGAAGCTTCTTCTACCGTTTTGTTTTGAATTAACGAGCAAAAGGTATCGGCTAGGGCCGTAAAAATAGGACCGCCATAAGTAAAAAAGCGAGTTTCTAAAATTTGGTCTATGTCTGGATCAATCATTAAATAAATCTTTAAGCTGGATTCTTTAATGTCGATTAGGGCAAGGCCTTTATCGTCGGCTTCTATTTGAAATATCGCGCCGCGGTACTTCGGGGTCTTCGCTACTTGAGCGATTTTGTTTGATATAGACAAGGATTCTTCAGTCATAATGGCTTGAAAATTAGAAAAAAATACCTAATTAAACTTCTATTTATTTCGATTAAATAAGAGGATTTAGTGATCGTGGCTTAGTTCTATTTTTTTTGATCGAAAAATGCACTTTAAATCTTAAAAAAACAACATTTCATTAAAAAAATCAATGCCTATTTTTCTATTTTATAATGAGGTTTTATTAAAGGATTTTATGAGCTTATTGGGATTAGTGTTAGAAGGTGGTGGCATGCGCGGTGCGTATACCGCTGGTGTGCTTGATTGTTTTTTGAAAAACAAGATAGAGGTTGATGGAGTTGTTGGCGTTTCTGCAGGCGCAACACATGCGTGCAACTATATTTCTAAGCAATATAAAAGAAATTATCGCATAGATGTGATTCACGCAAGGAATCCTAAGTTCATGAGTTTTCGTTCTTTTTTTAAAACAGGTGATTTTTTTGGAAAAGATTTTTGCTATGATATATTGCCAAATGAAATCGACCCTTTTGATTATGAGACCTTCGCTAAATCGACAATTCCATTTTACGCCGTTTGCACTAATTTAGAAACTGGTGCTGCCGAGTATATAAAAATGACAGATCTTAGAAAGCAAATGGACTATTTAAGAGCATCGGCCTCGTTACCTCTGCTTTCTAAAACGGTGGAAATCAGCGATAAAAAATACTTAGATGGTGGTATAAGCGATAGCATTCCCATTCGTTTTATGGAACAAGAGGGCTTTCAAAAGAATATTGTTGTTTTAACACGCCCTATAGAGTACAGAAAAAAACCAGCGAGTTTTTTTGCATTGCTTCAAAAAAAATACGGTGATTACCCTCAATTTGTGCATAGTGCTTCTGAACGTCATTTAATTTACAATCAGACTTTAGATTACGTCCAAATGCGTGAAAAAGCAAAAAAAGCTTTTGTGTTTCGTCCTTCTGCGTCTATTGCTATCTCCAAATTTGAACGAAGTGGTGCTAAGTTAGATAAACTCTACCACCTCGGTTTTCAAGATGCTTTAGGTCAAATGGACAATCTTTGTCGTTTTATTGATGCAACTCACCATTAATATGTTATTTTAAATTTGTGTTTATACAAAAAGGAAGCTTTTTATGATCGCAGTCAATCAATATTTTGACGGGAAAGTGGCATCGCTCGGTCTTTCAAATAGTTTTGGCAAGTTTACTATAGGGGTTATGGCAGCCGGTGAGTATGAATTTAACACATCGAGTGTTGAGATCATGACGCTTGTGAGCGGCAAGTGGTTTATTCAATTGCCAGGTAGTACTGATTATATGCCTTATCCAGAGGGGTCTTCTTTTGAAGTGGGCGCTAATCTTACTTTTAAACTAAAAGTACTTGAAGATTGCGGCTATCTTTGCCAGTATAAATAAAATATGATTTGGACCGTCGCTCGACATGAATGGCTTCTGATTTTTAGAGAACCGCGCTTTTGGGTGCCTTTCTTGTTCCCTCCTCTTTTATTGCTAGTGACTCAATGGATTGTATTTTCAAACCA
>DUVD01000012.1 GCA_012841225.1 Fibrobacter sp. | reverse complement strand
TTTACTGCCGAAACCCTTTCTGCTGGTTGTACCCATTTGCATCACAGGCCAAGAGGCGTTTCTTTTTGTGCCCCAGTAGAAGGTGCCGAAGAGCATTTTGGCATACTGGTTATTCAGGTCGATGAAATCCCCGCTGGAGAATCTATCGAGTTTTGGAAGTCTAAGTTGAGTGTGGTTACTGCTACCTTAGGTCTGTATGTGTCGAACCAAAACTTAAACTTGAAGTTTGAAGAGCATAGCATTCGCGATACGCTGACCGGCGTGTTTAATCGGCGCTATATGGAAGAGTCACTCTTTCGAGAAGTCGCTGCCGCTAACAGGCACCATAGCCCCATTGGCGTGATTATGGTTTATCCCGATAAAATTAAAGAGGTTCAAGAATCTCGCGGTCGCCATGCAGTAGAGCAGTTGCTGTGGGAACTTGGCCAACGTATTCCGAGGTATATTAGAACAGAAGATATTCCTTGCCGTTACGAAGGCGAGATATTTTGCATTATACTCCCCGGAGCCGACCTGTTTATTACTCAAGACCGAGCCGAAAAAATAAGGCGTGAAATAGAAGGTCTTGAAATTGCCTATGGTAATATTTTACTTTCAACGACACTAAGCATTGGCGTTGCAACTATGCCGCAAAATGCGAACACAGCTCAAGGGCTAATTACGGATAGTTTGACCGCTCTTCATGTCGCTATTAAAGAGGGCAAGAACCGAGTCTCTGTGGCACCAATGGAATATACCTAATTGAGGACAAATGAACAATCATAAAATGGAGCGCTTTGCTCACGCCTATGTCAACTTTGCAGAACGTCACAAGTGGAAATTATTTGCCTTAATCATCGTCTTCTTTTTAGCTAGCCTAATCCCGATTGTCACTAGATTAAAAATCAATCCCGATTTGGCTTCGCTTTTGCCAAAAGGCACTGCTAGCGTTTTAGCCTTAGAAGAGTCTTACGATCGTTTTGGTAGCACAGACCGCTTTATGATTGCTATCCAATCGAGTGATCCGTATGTGGTGGCTGAAATTCAAGATAGCGTAAAAGCTTATATTATTGCTCACTGGAAAGAAGATGTGGTCACGCCGCCACAAGTGGCTAACGACAATCAGTTTTTTGTAGATAAGGCACTCCTCTATTTACCAGTCGCCGATCTCGAGCGCATTCGCGACAATTTAGAAGACATTCAAATGGAAATTGGGCGCAAGCACGGCCCATTAGTGGTGGATTTACTTGGCTCGCTTGCCGATGAATCCGAAGAAAAAAAAGAACGCATTTGGTTCGATGAAAATCTTCCTCAAGCCCTTGGCCTTCCAGATGAGGCGTCTAGTGCTTTTAACTCGTTCTTTAATAAAAAGGACGAAGAACCAAAAGCCGTTTCTAACAAAGTACCCTCGGATTTAAGCACGCGTTTAATTGGCGTAGACGGTGATAACCCCTCGCTATTTAATGGGGTTGTGCAATGTAAGTTGATTAAGCCTTCTACAGATATTGAATTTGTAACTCATGTTTTAGCGCGAACGGATACTATTATAGAGCGGTTCTCTTCTAGAAAATACGCAGCCCCTGTTTTGATGACCGTTGAAGGCTCTTACGAGGGACTTTCCGAAGTAAATGACCTAATGAGTGATGGCTTTATTTCCGGAATTATATCCATACTTTTGATTTACTTAATCGTGGCTTTCTTCTTTAGGAGCGCGATACGAGCACCAATTTTAATGCTCTCTCAAGTCCTGTTGGCGTGTTCTTTTGCCATGTGCTTTACTGCGCTTTATTATGGTTCGCTAAATCCATTTACCGTTTTGGTCGCGAGTATTATTTTAGGAATGGGCGTAGACTATTCCATTCATTTTTTAGGCAATTGTCAGCGTTATTTTACAGAAACAGGCGACTTAAAAAAGGCATTAGAAGATACCATTGCGCACTTAACTCGCCCTATGATGCTCGCCGCTGTCACCACGGTGGCTGGGTTGCTTTCTCTTTTAATTGCGAAATTTGTTGGTTTTTATGAGTTTGGCGTTATTTCGGCTGTTGGTATTTCGATGAGCTTTTTAACGGCTATTTTTGTCATGCCAGTTTTAACTTTTGTAGCAGGTGGCTTGCCTCCACGCGCTAGGGTTTCGGTATTCCCAGAAAAATGGACCGACTTGCGCATCGAAAGGTTCTTTAAAAAAGCCGCATTAGTGGGCTTAATATTCTCTATTTTAATGATTGGCTTTTTGCCTCATTTAGAGTTCGAGCATAACTTTAGGAATTTGCGCCGCCCTTCCAGAGAAGACGTTACCGAGAAAAAACGCATTAGTACAACGGTCGCTCAGGCCTCTAACCGAAAGAGCTCCACGCCAGCAGTCGCCATGGCAAGCTCTCCAGAACTATTAGACTCACTTTACGATACCTTAATGGTAAGGCTCCATCAAGAAAAAGACCCCACACTTAGAAGCTTTTTAACCTTAAAAACATTTTTGCCTAAAAAAGAAGACCAAGAAGAGCGCATGGAAATAGTCGAAGAAATAAGCGATCTTATTGATGCTCGTGTCTTTGACAAGGCCACAGGGCAAGATAGCGTCCAAATTAAAACCTTGCGGAACTTAGTGGCAACAGCTTCGCTCTTTACTTTAGACTCGCTACCAGAATGGGCTATGGATCTCCTCCGCGAAAAAGATGGTTCTATTGGTAAAATTGGTTTTATTTATGGCTATTACCCCAGCTGGGACGCTTATGAATCTGGCAAATGGCAAGACCGTTATGGGCATTGGGATTTTGGCGGTGAAAAATTAAAGGTCTTCTCTAGTCAGTTTATCTTTTCTGATGTGATTCGCGCGGTAAAGCATGATGCCTTCAGAATGGCTTTTGTGGTAATATTCATTATCATTTTGATACTGATTCTTTCGCTTAGGAATTTGCGGTTGATTCTCACCTCTTCGGCCTCTTTATTGATAGGCTTTTTATGGAGTGCAGGGCTGCTTGGGGTGTTAAGCTATACTATAGGAGTGGGCCATATCGGCATTTATAATGTGGTGGTGATACCGGCAGTTTTAGGCCTTGCGATCGACTCCACAATTCACTTGATTGTCGGGTGGATGCAAACCAAGGGAATAACCCCCCGCCAATTGGTAGATAACATTGGCCGATTAGTGATGGCGAGTTCCATTACCACCGCGGCTGGGTTTGCTGGCGCTTTGGGCATTTCGCATAAAGGCCTAAGGACTATTGGCGAGCTCGCTGTCACATCGATTCTCGCCTTCTTGTTCTCTTCGCTTATCTTTACCGTATTCTTTTGTATTGTATTCTTAAAAAAGAAAGACTAAGCCAAATTAAAACGAATAGCTCAACTTAAAATAAGCCATGTCGTTGGCATTAAATTGCCCAAAATAGCCGGAGTCTCCTATAAACACATTCGCCCCGACGGTGGCCTTAAGGCCATCGGCAATGTCGTACGCTACCGAAGGCCTGATTAGCGCGTCTTTGTTGGTGAGCCCAATATAAGAGAGCAGATCCAAGTGCAGTGTTTCTCGTAGCAGTGACTTGTGAACTATTACGGTCATCATATTTTGAAACTGCTTTTCTAAGTAAAAATGATCGTGATCTAAAAGCACTTTTTGAATAAATTGTCCTTGAAAATCCACCCCTGCTAAGGTATAAGATAAGCCTGCCATGTAGTGCAAGTAATCGCCTTTAGTGATGCCGTCTCTAATTTGTGGATTTGAGGAACGGAACTTTTTTTGAGTGTAGTAGCCTGCTTCTCCTTTGGCTACGATCCCTTTAATAGTAGTACTAAAAGAACCACCACCCATGCCTATGCGGTGATGCCTTGGCGAAACGAGTATCGAGTCGATCATCATGCTGCTACCTTCGGGATGTGCGTACTTGGTGAGGTGTAAAGCGGGGTCGTCGTCGAGCATAGTAGCCCCCACTAGCTCAAAATCCACAGCGCTAAGCATTGCCGACCACCTAAAAAACGCCTCACTATTTTGGAGTGTAAGGGGCACCTCAGCCGAGGCCGAATCTATTTTGATTTTAACAGGGGGGAAGTCCATAGCAGGTTGCCAAATGGATCCTTTTTGAGGCTGAATGGTGGGGCGAAAGGCGGGCGAGAGTACTAACGAAAACAAATGGTTTCCAGCGTAAAAAGTACCGGTGAACGCATCGATGCCCTGCCTAATTTCGGCAAAGTCCGGCAAAAGAAACTCGCGTAAGTCTTTAGGAGAAACCACGTCGGTAATAAATACACCGTCTGCTTTACCCCAAATAATTTGTTGCCGCCCTAAACGTAAATCAAACTTACTAAAATAAAGGTCTACGTAAAGTTGTTGCAAATTCAGCTCTGGTGAAAGGTCTTTTCCATACTGATAGGCATATAAATCCACATTAAAACCACCTTTATCATTTTTATTATGAAAAGAGAGCTTAAAGGTGTTTTGTAGTATCGCAAAATCGGGGTCTTCTTTTAGCCTAAGCGCTGTATAGTGTCTAGCCATTCCATTCATTTCTAACGCTGCTGCCGCAAGTGTGCTAAGCACTAAAGTGAGTAATAGTATTCGCCTCATTTAAAGCCCCCTCATCATGGTCCGCTCTGTAAATTGACCGTCGCTAATACCCTTATCTACCGTCAAGTCTTTTAGTTCCATGCTGGTGCGGTGATTCTTTTTTACATTGTGCATTTCCGAAGCGCCAATAAGCCAATACTTACCAATTTGACTATTCTTAACCACGGTCAACGTTTTTAAATGAACACCATCTTCATCGTAAAATTCTTTTTTTAATCCAATCCATTTTTCTTTATCGACCCAAGTGACTGTAGCACTATACATGTAGTTTTTATCTTTAGGCACGCTTTTAATCACGTAACAGGCCGCCCCATTGAGAGACTCCTCGCGCACAAACGTGTGTACATCTTGCTCGGGCAGGCGATCGCCTAAATCGTCGTAGGTAAAATCGGACCCCATAAAGTAATCGCTTTTGCCTTCACTAGAAATGCGCTTTGTTTTTTTGAGTGCAGGCAAGTAAATCCATTGGTTGTCTTCTTTATCGCTTTTTGTGTAGCTCCAGTTCATAAAAGAGGTGTTTCGCACATCGGCTGGTGCCGTAAAAAACATAATCTTTTTTTCTACAGTGCCATCATCTTTAATAAACTGACGAATCTCTCGCACTCGTTTTTCACCTCGAGAATTA
>DUVD01000133.1 GCA_012841225.1 Fibrobacter sp. | reverse complement strand
TCTGTTTGAGCAAAGAAGTTAGACAGGAGTTTGCGATGATGATCCCCAATTTTATTTTGACTATTGGCTGGGGCAATAAAATCGCAAGGGATGAGTTTAGTTCCTTGATGGATCAATTGGTAAAAAGCGTGCTGCCCGTTGGTGCCTGGTTCACCCCAAAGAATAGGACCTGTTTGGTAGTCCACTCGGCGGCAATCGCGATCTATACTTTTTCCATTGGATTCCATATCAGCTTGTTGAAAGTATGCGGCGAGACGGTGCAAGTATTGGTCGTAGGGGAGCATGGCGTAAGATTCTGCGCCAAAGAAATTGTTGTACCATAAGCCAAGCACTGCAAGAATCACCGGTAAGTTTTGATCTATTGGCGCTTTTTTAAAGTGCTCATCCATTTCGAAAGCACCCTGAAGGAGAGCCTTGTAGTTTTCAAAACCTATGCGGAGCGCAATAGGCAAGCCGATTGCTGACCACAATGAGTATCGTCCACCTACCCAGTCCCAAAATTCAAACATATTCGCGGTATCAATACCAAAGGCGGAAACAGCTTCTGCATTAGTGGATAAAGCGACAAAATGCTTAGCAATAGAAGACTCATCGCCGTTGAATATTTTTAACACCGCTTCTTTGGCGCTGTTTGCATTGGTCATAGTCTCTTGGGTAGTAAATGTTTTAGAGGCGACAATGAACAAAGTCTCTTCTAAGCAAACTTTTTTGAGCGTTTCGACAATGTGAGTGCCGTCTACGTTCGATACAAATAAGACTTCTGGAGCCTTTTCACCAGCGTAAGGGCGTAGCGCCTCGGTAACCATAACCGGGCCTAAATCAGAACCACCAATACCGATGTTGACGACATATTTAATTGCCTTACCAGTGTGTCCTTTCCAGCTGCCTTGTCGAACTAAATTAGAGAAGTCTTCCATGTGTTTTAATACAGCCCTCACTTCGGGCATCACGTCCACACCATCGACTAAAATAGGCTCATTCCCTTGATAGCGAAGGGCGGTGTGTAAAACGGCTCTCTTTTCAGTGAGGTTAATTTTTTCGCCCTTAAAGAAACGATCGCGCATGGACTCAAAGTCAACGCTTTTAACGAGATCGAAAAGTTTTTCGAGCGTTTCTTCGGAGATTATGTTTTTGGAATAATCTAAGAATAAGCCGCAGGCTTCAACGCTGAATTTTTTTGCACGAGCAGGGTCTTTAGCAAATAAATCGCGCATGTGCCACGACCTGGCCTCTTGAAAATGAGTTTCTAATGCTTTCCATTCTTTTGATTCTGTTAAGTGACTCATAAGACATCCTTAAAAGGGTTAGTTTTGTGTGTAAAATTAGAAAAAAAAACAAGAAAAGGCTTTGCAGGAGGTTAATCCTGTAAAGCCTTCTGATTAATTCAAATGAATAAGTGGTTATTCTGCGTCCATTGGTGCATTTCTTGGTGAATTCATGTGACGTGATGGGCGTCTTTCTCCGTTCATTTCGCGTTTCGCACCGCGATTCATTCCGCGGGTATCAAGCCTAGCTCCTCTTCTTTTATGAAAGTGATTAAAAGATTTATATTGCTCTGGAGTGAGTGTTTCTGTAAAAAACCGCATGCCTGCAATGCGTTGATTTAAGCGTTTTTCGCTCAATTCGAGTAGCTTTTTTCGAGCTGTTTCCACTTTGCCTTCGTCGATAGGTTTGCTGCCAAGCGCTTCTTGAAGTGCCACTTCGGCTATTTTGAATTCGTTAGTCAAGCTAAATCGCAAGGAGTCATTCTTTAGTCGATGAGAGTCCAGTTTGATTCTTTGTTCTGGAGTCACTTGGAGGATGGAGTCGAGGGGAAATCGGTTTCTTTGCCGATCAGGTCGCCTCGCTTCCCGTCGTTCAAATCGATGGTAGTCATTGGATTTGGCACCTATTGTTTTTGCCTTGACAAAAGGACTTTGAAAAATACTGGCGCCAGCGAAAAAGCCGACAGAACAGGCGAGTATGATAACGCTCGCTATTAATAACTTCATGTTTTTACTCATAATACATACCGCCTTTTTATTTATATTCGTCAAAAATGGTTGAGATTTCTTCGATAGAATTGCCCTCGCCTAAGGAGCTAAACCAAGAAATGGTTTCGGAATCAGTCAAAGTTTCGGTGGGTTGTTGCAGTGTGTTTCGATTTGAGGAAAGTCCAAAAAACACACCGCTTGCCACAAATAAAATGCTTGCTACTGCCGAGAACGATGAGAATAAGCGAAAGTAGACCGTCTCTTGAGAGGCCTTTTCTGCCTCTATGCGAGAGAGCACTTTACCCCAGGAGTCAGGTTTTGGAGTAAGTCTTGGGGTGTTTTTAAAATCAATAGGATTAGGCATAGATTTCTTCCTCTTTTAAAATTTCACGAACGGTTTTTCTTGCTCTAGATAACTTGGATTTTAGAGTGCCCTCTGGCAAGTTAAATATTTCAGCTAAATCTTTTAATTCAAGGCCTTCCGCATCTTTAAGCCACAACAAACTTCGCGTTTCTGGAGAAAGTGTTGATAAGCCATGCTCTAAAAGTTTTGCATCAAAAATGCTTGTTTCTTCAAAACGCCCAACCAAATTTTCGGCAATGCTTGTGTGGTTCTCTGCTTCTAGTTCAGCATGACGTTTTGATTTACGAATTTTCATTAAGCAGGCGTTAACGGTCATTCTGTAAAACCAAGTAGAAAAAGAAGAATCGCCTCTGAATTTCTTGAGTGTTTTGGGAAGATCGACAAATAAATCCATCAAAATATCTTCGGCCTCGTCCCTATCTTGCAAGAATCGAAAGGCTAAGTTCAAAATGGAGGTGCTGTGAGCATTCCAAAGTACAGTCAGTTTGTTTTTTTCTGTTTCGTTCATGTATAAGTTTAGATGCCTTGAGCAAGATGATGGTTGCAGATAAAAATAAAAAAAGCGAATTGTTCTAACAAAAGACAGTTTATTTTTTGCTAAATGCAAAGGATTTTTTCTTTATTCTTAAAAAAACTGTATATTTATGCGTATATTTGTAAACGCGCATAAACCTGAGGCCCCCATGACTTTGAAACATTCAGAATCTTACCAAAAATTACAAAAGGCATCTGATGAACGCATTTTAATATTAGATGGTGCTTTTGGTACGATGGTGCAGGGTTTAAATTTGACAGAAGCCGACTTTAGAGGCTCTCTTTTTAAAGAACACCCCATTGATCTCCAAGGCAACAACGACGTCCTTTGCCTTACTGCTCCGCATCACGTTCAAGCGATTCACTTGCTTTACCTCGAAGCGGGTGCAGATATTATAGAAACCAACACTTTTGGAGCGAATTACTTAGGGCAGCAGGAGTACCGTCTTGCCGATCACGCGTACGACATTGCTCGCGCTGGTTCAGAAGCGGCGGTGGCTGCTGTTAATGAGTATAATCAAGCTTGTTTAAAAAAGGGAGAGTCTCCTAAAGCAAAATTTGTTGCAGGATCTATTGGCCCTACTTCCAAAACGACGAGCATGAGCCCCGATGTTTCGGACCCGGCTTTTAGAGCGGTTACGTTTGAAGAGCTTTCTGGGTATTACGAGGAACAGGTTCGAGGACTTTTAGATGGAGGGGCGGACGCTCTTTTAATTGAAACTATTTTTGATACTTTAAATGCTAAGGCTGCTCTCTACGCTATTCAAAAAGAATGCGACCTTCGGGGCGAGCTTTTTCCCATTATGATTTCTGGAACGATTACCGATGCGAGTGGTCGTCTTTTATCGGGGCAAACGGCGCGCGCTTTTTGGAATAGTTTGTCTTCTTACCCCATTTTTAGTATTGGTTTTAATTGCGCTTTGGGCGCTAAAGACATGCTGCCACATTTAAGAGATATCGCGGGTGCGCCAGTTCGGGTGAGTGTTTACCCCAATGCAGGGCTTCCAAATCAGTTTGGTGGTTACGATGAAACCGCTGAAATGATGGCCTCTGTGGTTAAGCTTTACGCGGAAGAAAACCTAGTGAATATAGTAGGTGGTTGTTGCGGTACCACACCAAATACGATTCGTGCGTTTGTAAAAACTTTTGTTGATGGTGAGCCTAGAAAAATACCAAGGGCACCTACAGACCTTTTGCTTTCTGGTTTAGAACCGCTTAATATTAATCCGGAAAGCCGTTTTGTCAATATTGGTGAGCGGATGAATATTGCTGGCTCATTAAAATTTGCTCGGTTGATTAGAGAGGGTCGTTTTTCGGAAGCGATTTCTATTGGTGTTGAACAAGCCGAAAACGGAGCTCAAGTAATAGATGTAAATCTCGATGATGGGATGATCGATTCTGAAGCGACGATGGTGCATTTTTTGAATTTATTGATGTCGGAACCTCTTATAGCGCGTTGCCCTATTATGATTGATAGCTCTAAATGGGAAGTGCTAGTCGCTGGAATGCGCTGTGTTCAGGGTAAGGGCATTGTGAATTCGATTAGTTTAAAAGAAGGGGAAGTGCTTTTCTTAGAAAAAGCAGAAGAAATTCGTCGGCACGGTTTTGCCGTGGTTTGTATGGCTTTTGATGAGGAAGGGCAAGCAAATACTTATGAACGACGAATCAAAATAGTGACGCGCATGTATCGATTACTTGTAGATGAAATCGATTTTCCTCCTCAAGATATTATTTTTGATCCGAATATTTTAACCATTGGCACGGGCATGGAAGAGCACGCTTCTTATGGTAAGGATTACATCGATACTTGTTCTTATATTAAGGCAAATTTACCACACGCTCATATCGTAGGAGGAGTGAGTAACTTAAGTTTTGCTTTTAAAGGAAATAATGCGATTCGCGAAAGTATTCACGCTTGCTTTTTATTCCATGCATCTAAAGCGGGGATGGATTTTGGAATAGTAAACGCGGGCGTCCTTCCAGTTTACGAAGACATTCCGGAAGAAGAACGAGACCTAGTAGAAGACTTGATTTTTAATCGTTCTCCAGAAGCAACAGATAAGCTGCTCGCTTACGCCGAAACAATTAAAGGACGTCAAGGAAATTCGACTGATAACAGCGAGTTTTTAAAATGGCGTAGCCTTTCTCTAGAAGAGCGGCTCCGCTATGCGATGGTCAAAGGGATTGATCAATTTGTAGAAGCCGATGTAGAAGAACTTCGCCTTCGCAGTAAAGATCCTGTAGATGTGATTGAAGGCCCACTCATGGATGGCATGAATAAAGTTGGAGCGTTGTTTAGCGAAGGGAAATTATTTCTACCTCAAGTGGTAAAGAGCGCACGTGTCATGAAGCGCGCCGTTGCGGTCTTGCTGCCCTACATTGAAGCGAACACAAAGAGTGGGGCTTCTGCGCAAGCGGGTAAAATTTTGATTGCCACGGTTAAGGGCGACGTGCACGATATTGGAAAGAATATTGTGAATGTGGTTCTTGCTTGTAACAATTACGAAGTCATCGATTTAGGCGTTATGGTACCTTGCGAAAAAATCGTTGAGGCCGTAAAAAAACATAAGCCAGATCTTGTTGGGCTTTCAGGTTTAATTACGCCGAGCCTAGATGAAATGGTTAATGTCGCTAAAGCCTTTAAACGCGAAAACCTAAAAACGCCTATTTTAATTGGTGGGGCTGCGGCGTCCACTATTCATACAGCAGTGAAAATCGCCCCCGAATCCGATGCACCGGTTATTTATACTTCTGACGCGGGTAAATGCATTACGGTGACGGAACAGTGGATAAATCCTCGCAAGCGAGAAGCCTTTTTAAAAGAACATCTCGCTCGGCAAGAGGAATTGCGCAACCTTCATTTGAAGCAACAGGCCAGTGTTAAAACGGTCGATATTGAGGAAGCAAGAAACCGTGGAGAATCGTTGTTTTAAAAACTATTTTTGTTTTTCTTTGAACCTAGCTACAGGAATAAAGCGACGAGCAAAAGACCCTTCGTCTCTATTTTTGATGTAAGCAAAACCGAATAAACAAAATATAACAGCGCCTATAAAGTTCACAATAAGATCTTTCATGGTGTCGATTAAACCGATGTCGAGATAACCGTCCCAAACCTCTCCGTTGATCACCACGCTTTCAATGGGAAGGGTGATGGGAATGTTTCGTCCTTCGGGGTGGAAATTTACAGAAGTGATTTCGTGAATAACCCAATCTTTTTGCATATCAGTTTTAAAAAAGTGATCCATTCCGAATTCAAAAAATTCCCATAACACGCCAATTGTCATGGCAAAGCAAAAGGCAATTAGCGTTAAAGAAATAGGGGTCAATTTGGTAGAAACCTTTTGACTTCTATTAAGTACATCGACTAATGAAAAGCCAATAGCCGCCATTAAAAAGCCATTTACCGTATGTAAAAGGCTGTCCCAGATGGGATACTGGAGATAAAACTCGCGGAGCTCACCTAAAATCTCAGCAGAAAAAATAAAAAGAAGAATGACGATTTGCAAAGTATCGGGAAGGTCGACTTTAAATTTTCGGTCTATAAAAGAGGGGATTTGAAATAAAACGAGCGTTAGAATACAAAGAAAAACATCGGCGTAGTTATGATTAAAAAACTGGACAACCATAATAGAGACAACTAGAACGCGCAGTAAAATAAAAAGCATTAAAGCCGTTGAGCGCTTAGGTGTTTCTTTGTTATTTTCAGTTTTCATAAGGATTCCCTGTAAAAAGAGTATGGTTTTTAGAACATAGTAATATATTTGAATAGATGAATCTTTTAGAAAAAGCATTTCTTGACTCGTTGGTCACTAAACGTTGGTTTTTACATAAAAACAGACGCATAAAAAAAGTTGTTGTTGTTCATACTTTTGACCTCTCTGAAAAGTATGCCCTTTGGATTTTAGAGTTGTGTTTAGATGGAGAAGAAAACGTGCTCTATTCTTATCCAGTGGTTAAAGGCTCTGCTTCTATTGATTTAATGGAAAACCCATTACACTTTTCCTTGTTTTTAAAAACGTTGTTTCAAAAAAAATGCATGGAAACCGATGGTGCTTTTCTTAAAGCACATATAGAAAGCTCAGACTTTTCGGAAGCTCTTTTTGAAAACGGAGAGGGGCAAAATAAGGAACAAAGTAATTCATCCATTGTTTTTCCTGGTAGGTGCTTTTTTAAGTGGTATCGTTTTCTAAATGCCGGTGTACATCCAGAAATTGAAGCGGGTCTTTTTTTACTAAAGCAAGGGTTTAGAGAGACTTCAAAAATACTCGCCTACATTTCTTACGAAGTTGGCGGTAACTCTTATGCGGTGGGAGTTGTGCAGAGTTATTTAAAAACAGAGTGGACTGCTTGGGACTACTTTGGCAAAGAGCAAAGTTTAGAGTTGGCTTTTTTATTAGGAAAACAGCTCGCTTCTTTACATAGTGCACTCGCTACTATGCAGGGTTCTTTTTTAGACTTCGAAAATGAACGTCTTTTATCTCACCTCAATTTGTTGAAATTGGAGTTAGCAACAAGTGAAAAAAAGCTTGCAGGGCGTTCTTTAAAAGCGGCACAAGAGCTACAAGAAAACTTTCCTGTTTTAGAAGAACGAGTGCATGCTTTACTGAAAGGGCCTTCTTTGAGTAAAGTTTCGCGAATTCACGGAGATCTGCATTTAGGCCAAATTCTATTTGACGGGCAAAAATTTCTCTTTATTGATTTTGAGGGAGAGCCTGTTAGGCCATTACCAGAAAGAAGAGAGAAACGTCCAGTACTGATAGACGTGGCAGGGATGATTCGTTCGTTTCGTTACGCTAGTGTGGTGTTTGGATGGAAGTCGAGTTCTGTTTTGGAAAAAGCCTTTTTAAAAGGTTATGGAGGAGATCTATCGGGGCTTTCACGATACGTATTTCAAAAAGCTTTATATGAAGCGCGTTATGAATTAAAATCTCGACCAGATTGGTTTTATATCCCAGCTGAGGATTTGTTAACTAATACTCGCAGTTAGCTTTGGATGATAAAGAAAAACCCCTTCTTTCAGAAGAAAGAAGGGGTTCAGTGGGACTTCCCGGACTTGAACCGGGAACCGACGGGTTATGAGTCCGTAGCTCTAACCGATTGAGCTAAAGTCCCTTAATGTTCGCCTAAAGTTAGTAAATATTGTGAAATAGTCCTATCCCATTCATAGCGAAACAGGTACGCATTCTCTACTATTTTTTTCCACACTTCTTTATTTTCGGTGAAAAGGACTTCTGCTTCGCGGAGACGTCGCAGCATTTGGTGTGGAGCGGCTGCATCATCGACGAGCAGCGCGTTGGCTAAAGTGGGGTCGCCTTCAAAATCATGAAGCAAGTTTGCTACGCCTACATTTTTTCCAGAGAGGGGAATGGTGCCGCCAGCAAGTGCTTTTAAAACAAGAGATGCCGAAGGCTCTTGAAGATTTGAAGCAAATAAAAGATCGGCGCCTGCTAGGGCTATTCTTAAAGCAAT
>DUVD01000132.1 GCA_012841225.1 Fibrobacter sp. | reverse complement strand
GCATAAGGCCACTTGGCATTTCGGCGTCGATCGTTGTTAAGCAGGTTTTCTATTCGACGTTTAATACCCGCTTCCGTTTTACAAAAGAAGTAAACGACCTTGTCGCTGTCTGCAATTAAAAACATAGCGACTTTGTATTTTTGAGAAACAGCGCGCCGAAATAAGGCAAAGTCTTCTTTGCTTGGGACCACTAAAGAGCCTTGAACCGTGCAAATCATGTCCGCATCGGCTAGAAGAGCTTGAGATTTTGCTTTTAAGGCCTCTTTATTGGGCTCAGAGTTTTGCTTAATAGCATCTAAGCGAAAGGCACCTCCGCCTTCGCGCAAAAACTTCCTTACCGCCCTAACAATAGCGAGTATAAGCACAAGGATAAACAACGCTAAAATAAAGGGCCAGGAATTAGATAAAAAATCAATCATAAAAACCTCAATGAAACAGGATTAAAATAGTAAAATAATCTATATTCGAACTATGATTTGTCCTTATTGTAAGCATGATGAAGATAAAGTGGTCGATAGCCGGGTTAGCGGCACGTCGATTCGTCGCCGTCGTGAGTGTTTAGGTTGTACCCGCCGCTTTACCACTTATGAGTACATCGAAATGGTGCCATTGACTATTACCAAACGGGATAACAGTAGAGAGCCTTTTCAACGTGAAAAATTATTGGCGGGAATCACTATGGCTTGCAAAAAAAGGCCCATTAGTCGTCAAGTGATCGAAGACATGGCAACGAGCATCGAAAACACCTTAATTACATCGGATTCACAAGAAATTAGCTACGACCAAGTCGGAAACCTAGTGATGCAAAAGCTTCGCCTTATCGACCCGGTGGCTTATGTTCGCTTTGCCTCTGTTTACAGGGAGTTCAAAGAAGTAGGTGAATTTGTGGATCAAGTGCTCGCTTTGCAGCCTAAAAACAACCCCTGATTTTACATTTTCATTAATGAACAACTTAGTTTCTCTTTTAAAGACGGCAATGGCTAAAAGAACTTCTATTTTGGAGAAGACAAATGCCTTGCGTTGGTTGAATGGTGTTGCCGATGGTTTTCCAGGTGTCACGCTAGATCAATATGGCAGTCATTTTCAATTACAATTTTTTACCCATGACTTTTTGAACAACAAACGAGAGCTCGTAGAGGCAATTCGAGAGTTGTGGAATCCCTTATATTTAGTTTCTAAGTACCGACTAGATTCAGATGGAAAAAAATTAGAGTGTCCACAAATTCTAATCGAAATAGGCGATAAGGCTTATTCTTCTATTCAAGTCAAAGAAGGAAATGCGGTCTTTGAGGTCGATTTGACCGATACGATTAACCCGGGGCTGTTTTTAGATATGCGCGACATTCGAATGGAAATAGGCTCGCGAAGCGCCTCAAAAACGCTCCTGAACCTTTTTAGCTACACATGTAGTTTTGCTGTTCACGCTCGCTTAGGTGGCGCCCAAAAGGTCGTCAACGTCGACATTAGCTCAAAAATTTTGGAAAAAGGTCGCGTGAACTACCAGTTAAATAATTTACCTTGCCTTCCTGGTGAGTTTTTTAAGGGTAGCTCTTTTGAATACCTACAATATGCAAACAAAAAAGGTTTGCGTTTTGATGGAATTATTTTAGACCCGCCAAGTTTTGCGCGTCACAAAAGTGGAGTTTTTAGCGTTCGTGAGCATTTGCAAGAGAGTGTTCTTTTGTGTGCTTCTATTCTTAATCCAAATGGTTTTTTAATGGTGAGTTCTAACTACAGTGGGTATACTCCAAAGTGTATTGCGGAGTCCTCTTTAACTACGGTACAAGAAGCATTAGGGCGTGGGCGGCTTGTCTGGTCGCGTTCACAGGGTTTAGACT
>DUVD01000131.1 GCA_012841225.1 Fibrobacter sp. | reverse complement strand
CATTTAGTTTAGTGATGTCAGAAATAATCGTGGCGAGCGTTTCTGATGTTTTTCCCGATTCTTCATCCAAATGCGTGTAAACTACTAACTTGTTTTTAAAATCGGCATTCAAATTTTTTTCTAAATTTTCTCGCGCCGTTTTTTTTGCTTTATCAATGCAAATACCTGTCTTTAAGTTGAAGTCCCAAAGAGTGTAGCTCACTCCAAATTGGATACCCTTTATTTTTTCAACATTGTGATTTAAAAAACCGCTTAACCCGCCTGGAAGAGTTGATTTAAGGAGTGTTTCGCGGTAACCGGGAGAGGGAACGAGTACAGTGCGGGCATAAAACAAGCCAACTTTTAATAAACTCACTTTTCCCCAAAATTCATAGCCGTCCATATTGTAATCGCGACGATTTAGGCCAATGTGTTCTATTTCGGACTCTGGTACGTGGCAATCGTAGGTAATGTTGTGTACGGTAAAGAAAAAGGGAGTATTTGAAAAACCTTCAGCATAAATAGTGCCCATCAAGGCACCAGTAAGAGCGGCACCCCACTCGTGGCCTAATACAGCACTTGGTTTATAATTAATCGCTTTACAGTAAGTTAAGGCTGCTGAGGCTAAAAAAGAGAAGCGAATAGGATTGTCCGCATAAGCGGTACCATTTTCCCCGTAAATCGCCGGACGGTCAAAAAGAGCGCTATTATATATATAGGAATGTCGTGCGTCTTTCCCCTTCCAGACTTGAAAAGGCATGTGGTGAAGATCTTCAATTCCTTCGAAAATGCATTTAAACGACGAAAAATCGCCTAATTGCTCTTGATAGAAAGGAGAACAGGTCAGTACCTGAGCGCCCACGCGCGCATAAGCGTCAGTCATGTGATTGACGGCTTGTGTCAAAGGACTTGGTTTTTTCCAACGCCCCGCTTCTGGACTTACCACTAAAAAAATCAATTTATAGAACTCCAAAGAAAAATTTACCTATTTCTTATGGCTAGATACAAAGATATTTAATTAAATTACAAATAGAACGTTAAAATAGCGTCTTTTTTAAAGAGCTAGAATCAATAAGGGAAAAAAAATGAAAAAAGTTCTGTTTATTGCTATTACAGCAGCATTAGTCGCATTAGTCGGCTGTAAAGGGACAAATGAGAAACGCGGGGATGAGCATCTTGGGGAAGGTCGTTTCCGAAATGCAATCAATTCTTATCTCGAAGCTAAGAAAAAAGGCAATGTTTCTGATGAGTTTTACGATAACTTTGCTTTAGCTTTGATCCGTGCTGCGGATGCAGAGGCTAAAAAAGACCTTAATAGCTCACTTCTTTCTGGTTATTTTGAGCAAGCTCAAAAGGCTTTAGACTCGGCTAAGAAAAGTGAAGTTGTCCAAGAATTCGTTACTGCAGTGGCTAACCTAGGTAAGCTTCAAGCGTCTCAAGACACCGATTATGGCACTATTTTGAATGCATTTGCCAAATTGGACACTGCCATGTCTATGGCTAAACAAAGGGGTGTCGGTGAAGGCGCCGTTAAATCCATTCGCGCCGAAGCAGAAAACGCTTATGTGAGCATTGCGCTTCCTAGGGCTTTAAGCGAAGACGATCCTGTTGTTCGCGAGTACTTCTTGCTCCAGATTAATGTAGTAGCTCCAGAAAATGAAAAATTAAAGCAAGCTTTAAATAAAAGTCGGCTAAATACTCGTGGCTATTTCTTGATTTTTGGTGAAAATATTGGTGAGCGCCCTTCTAGCCGTGTAGACAAATGGGGTTATGTCATGGCATTTCCTTCAATTAAAATTGCTTCAACTTCGCTCACAGCGGAACTTCAAATTTGGGCTTCCACAGGCAACAATACAAAGTTTGTAGTTGAAGAGATCAAGCTAGTCTCTTTAGACGGTAAAGAAGTTTCTGCAAAACAAGCCGGCTCTGCCTGGTGCGAAGCAGAAGTTGTAGTCGGCAAAAAAGGTGCCGAAAAAGTCGAAAAGAAAAAAGCAGCATTTAAGGGCGAAGGGAAATTGTTAAACGAATTCCAATGCTCCGCAAATGTGGCCTTTACTTTCCCTAGCGACTTTGTTCCGGATTATGTCGAGTATAAAGACGAAATGGGCGTTGGCCGCAAGTATCTCGGTCAATAGTTTTTACTCTCATTTTATAAGGGCCCGTTTTATGCGGGTCCTTTTTTTAATTATATGTTGTATTAGAATAAATCACTATGAAAATTAAATGAAATGACTATGACTTCTAAAGAACTTCGACTTTTTTTGCGCTCTAATATTGACCCAGTGTACCAAGGTTTTAGTGCCTCGTTGTTGCCAGGTGTTTCCGATGTGTGGGGAGTTCGATTGCCTGTATTGCGTTTGGTAGCAAAAAAAATAGCCAAAGAAGGAACGATTGACATACTAAAAAAAACGATGAAAAACCCTTGTTTTGAAGAGCGTATGACACTCGGCATGGCTATTGGTTACTTGCCTTGGGATGCTGATTTTTTAGAAAGTCAGGTTAAGCCTTTTTTGCCTTGGATCGACAACTGGTCTATTTGCGATAGCTTTTGCTCTGGGTTAAAGGGAGTGGGCTTAAATCGAGAGGCGACGTGGCGATTTATAAAACCTTATTTTAAGTCTAATTTGGAGTACGAGGTGCGATTTGCGACGGTGCTTTCATTGCAATATTTTTTAACAGATACATATTTATTAAAGGTTTTAAGTCAGTTGGCCCTAGTTAAGCAGAAGGGTTACTACGCTAAAATGGCCGTCGCTTGGGCTATCTCTAAGGCGTATGTGGTCTCTCCGCTTATCACCAAAGATTGGCTTTGTAAAACGCATTTAGACCCCGTTATTTTGAAAAAAGCCCTACAAAAAATAAGAGAGTCGAATTGCGTCTCTAAGGGCGAGGCGGTGGCATTACAAGCGAGCGTGGCGTCTGCTAAAGCGCTTCTCTAAAACAGTAGCTAGTAGCCACAACAAGACGCACGCAAAAAGTGGAAGCGCCACGTTCCATGGCGTCTGAAATTGAATGCTTGCCGGCGTTATAAACCAAAGGTAAATAAGCATAGTATGAGCCGTATAGACTTCGAGACTTCGCTTACCAAGGGTGGCGGTTAGTTGAAAATCTAAAAGGCCTGGACGAGTACGCACAATAAAGCAAATAGAAAGAGCAAAAACGATAAAATTCAAATAACGAAGTGGCCCCAGGTGTTCTCGATCAATCCAAAATGCGGATGGAGGTGGCAAAGGAATCCATTCTCGTGACCAGAGAAATAAAAATAAAGTAATGGCGATGGCAACTATGGAAATAAGCCTCACACTATTATGCGGCACTGTTTCGGCGAGTTTATGTTTTTTCCACCAGGCTCCTATGGCCGCTCCTGAAAAGTAGATAAACTGCCACGCTGCTAAATCAAAAAAACCGTGATAAACCCAATTAGGAAAAAGGTCGTGAACGCTTTGACGGAGCCCTAGTTGGGCGATTAGCCAGAGGCTAAAAGACAAAAACCAAACAGGAAAAATACGACCACGTGCCATTAATGGAAAAAAGTAAGAGCCAATGAGCATTAAAAAAACATAAAGAGGTAGCACGTCGAGCCACGCGGGAGTATGGATTAATGCGAGTGAAAGGAAGCTGCCTAAGAAGGGGTGTGATATAATGCTTTTGAAAAAAGTGGTGAGCCCCGGGAATAAAAAAATGCCCATGCAAATGAGGCTCATCAAAGATAAAATATGATACTTCCAAATTCGGAGAGCCCTAAGGCGCATCCAAGAGGCGTTTGGGTCTTTTTTTGCTTTGCTGATAGCAGCAAAGATACCTACAAACCCAGATAAAAAGAAAAAACCTTCGGCTGCACTAAAGAAACCGAAGCATTGATAAAGAAAAGAGGAGATGGGCTTTCCAAAATGATCGAGAGTCATTTGAAGTAAAAGCAACCCTCGAATGGAATCTAGTGCTCTAAGTCTCACGAGCGATTTTAGAAGCTAGTGTGCCCGCTAATACCCATTGAAAAGTGATTGGCCTTTGCGGGTAGAATGTTATAGCCGCTCCAGAAGACGATTTCGGTCTTAGTGGTGGGGTAGACGTAAACATTTGGACCTACAAATTGGCGATGGTCTTTTTCGATCTTATTGCTAGGATCGTGGTACTCGTAAGCGACGCCTAAAGATATTTTTTTGTGAAGGTCGATAGAGGGTTCAACAAAAAACATAGTTTGGTCTTCCGTAAAAATTTGGCTTTGCACGGAGGAATCTTTTTTGGCGAGCAGTGCTTGGTAGAAGGAGGCACCGATGTTAAATATATCGAAGTTGAAAGAGGGTTCTAAAAGAAAGGCGTGTACCATTTCGGCTTTGTAAGGGTGTGTGCCCCAAGTAGCAGTAGCCCCGTAATTCATTTTACCGCTACTCTTAGAATAGGTAGCTTCTAAACCGAGTGCATAGGTATAAGAACGACCGATGTTAGACCCAAAAGCCCATTCGATGCTTGGTGTGAGTACTAAACGTTCTTCTGTACGAGAAAGGAGTTCTACAGGATAAGTACCATAAGCTAAAATGGCCGACTTGCTGTTTTCGGATGCGCCGAGATAAATTTTTCCACCTTCTAATTCGACACCAATACCGCGTAAACGCTGCTCTTTAGAGATTACATTGTAGCGGCTAGAGTCTCTCCAGAAATAATAGTTGAAGTTACCAGCGCTGTAAGAGAGGTCGCCAAAAACAGCTGCGACGTTAGGATTAAAATCCCAACGAAAACTAACGCCATCGAAGTTAAATGCGGTAAAGCGATTGTCGAGGTTGCCCATGGCTGTCGCCCGGCTTTGCGTGTGCCGTACTTCGGATTGTTGTAAGTTGCCGTCACCATCGAAATAAGTACTGTGCGTATTGGTTTTAATGGTAGCAGAGACGGATTCATTCAAATAGGCGGTAAGTGAAAGATCGATATCCTGATTTGCTGCATTGGTAGGGTCAAAGTCTTTATCCCAATAAGTGGCGTAGTCAGCGTTAATGCTTCCATTGATGGCGACATCAGCGGCGTAGGTCAGAGCGACTGCGATCAAAGCAATAGGCAAAATGAGTTTGCGCATGTGAATCCTTTCTCGAAATAAAATTTGTTGGTGCAAAAATACAAATATATCAAGTTTTAAGCCATGACCAGAGCTAAAAACAAGAAAATAGGGAAATTCGTAAGGATAAAGCTCGGTTTTTTTTTGATCCAGTCATATTTTGTAGATTTTACTCAAATATTTATTAATTCAAAGGTTTTAGATGTTTTTTTTAGGCCGCCCCGTTCTTTTTTTACTGATTGCATTGCTTGTCAGCTTTGCCCCTCTTAGTGCCTCGTCTGCGACTGAAGTGCTTGATAAGTCGAAGGCATGGTTTAAATCTGGGTCTTCCTGGTCATTAAACTTTCATGTTAAAGTTTTTCCAGCAGGTTCTCCAGACGTTTCTGAGCAGCGCGGTTCGCTCCTGGTAGGAGAAAAAAATAGATTTCGCTTGGTAGTGCCAGGGATTGTTTTTTTTAGCGATGGTGTCTCTTTATGGCAGTGGAATCAAGACCAAAAACAGGTGCTAATTAAAGCCATAGAAGATTTGTCTAGTACGCTTCACCCGTCGGGACTATTGTTTAAATATTTGAATTGTCGAGCAACGGCTGTTCGAGAAGAAGTATGGAAAAACAAACCCGTTTATGTTTTGACTCTCGACCCTTCTAAATATGACGATCAGTTTAAGGATATGGAAGTTTGGCTCTCTGCAAAAGATTATTCTCCTGTTCGCCTTTTTACAACTGATGACTTAGGTAATGCCTCTCAATATGAAATCTCTGATTTAAAAATAGTGAAAAAAACAACTATTGCGGATTTTACTTTTAAAGGTTCTAAAGAGATTGATGAAATTGATATGAGATAAATATGTTTCAAAAAATAATTAGTGTTTTTTTATTTTCGCTTTCGGCTTTTGCATCCGAATCTTTAGTGAGCAACTTTACTTTTGTGGTGGCTCCAGGACCCGCTACAGGCGCACTTTGGGTTCTTTCTCGTGGTGATGTGGGGAGCGGTGTGACCCTTGTGAACTTAGCACTTGGAGAATCGGTAGTCAATGTACTTTCCATGAAACCGGACTATTTTGATCAAGAAAAGACACCCGTACATGACGGTATTTTTTCGGATGTGACTGCAGAGACAAGGCGTATTCCTTTTATTAATGCGGGTAAGCTCGGGCTTGTCTTTCCCATGTTTGGATTGGATTCGATTAACGACTTTAGGAAACCAGAGGGATTCTTTTCTGTTAAAGCAAGCAACATAATAGAAACGCCTTTAGATGAACCAATTGTGCAGATCGAAGCAGAGAAATCTTCTTTAATGGCAAAAAGTATTGGCGCCTTTGCTTATGATGCTAATACCTCTGTGCTATGGATGTCTCGCGGTGTTTTAGGTTTAGAACGTTATGATGTTTCTGGTTCGACAACAGCCCCGCAAATCTCTTATTTTGTACTTAATCAAAACAGCTCTAATTTGGATACGCTGAGCCGCGATTATGCTATAGAGGAAAAAAATAACCCGTCTGTTTTTGGACTTGCTTTAGATCCCGAAACGTCAATGCTATGGCTTGCCACAGAAAATGGACTTTACCGTCAAACAGCGGCACGATCTTTTTCTAAAGTAACTGCTCTTGGTGAACTCCGCGTCACTGGCGTTTGGGTTGGTGGTAACCCTATTCAAGTGATAGCAGAAACCTCTACCCGCGAAAAATCTTCCACAAAAAGTAGTTTATGGCGTTCTTGGAATGGGTCGGGTTTTAAAGAAATTATTTTTAAAGATACACTTGGTAAGGTGCAAAAAAATGCTTATGATAACGCTGATTATAGTGTGAGTCATGTTGCTTTTATTGGTAAGAAGGCTTTCTTGGCGGTGCAAACTATAGAGGGCTCTATTAGTGGTCTTTTAAAACTCGACTCTTCAGGTGCTATCCCTTGGGACTATTCGCGGCAATGGCTTTACGATGTTAATGCCGGTGTTTTAATTAGCAATTCCATTCTTACCTCAGTGACCACATTTCCTTTGACAGAGAGTGTCGAAGGCTTGGCCGTCACTTCTTATGGGGGCGGCATTTCGGTGTCTGCCGATTCGGGCATGACTTGGTCTCATATTCTTAATCAATCGCCTGTTAAAAATGACTTGGGCTCAATTCGTATGGTTCCATCGGTAATTGTCGCTGGTGGCGAGTCATTAGTGGCTTATAAAGTGGGGCAATCTTCAAAAATCACAATAGAAGTTTTTAGTTACGATATGCGCCGGGTCCGAACCATTCAAAGCGGCGTGTCTCGCGAGGCAAACTCGGTGCGGAGCTCTAAAGCTACAGAAGACTTTTGGGATGGTTTAGATGAGCACGGTAGGCCTTGTGCAATGGGTATTTACTATGTGAGAGTAAAGGATGATCACGGCCATGTTGGTTGGGGCAAAGTGATGAGCCTTGGGGGGAATAGAAAATGAAAAGAATCATTTTTTTATGCTCTTTATTAGTTATTTGTGCGCACGCCGATAAAAAAGCGATGCTAGGTAGCTTTGATGGTTTTGTGGAACGCATGGGAGCGAGTGCCCATGAGCTAGGGCGTGGTAATACGGGTTCTGCAGACACTGCGGCCCAGCCGGGCGCTTATTGGAATCCGGCGCTTTTGAGTTTTAGAACGCAACTCGCTTACAACCTGCACGCTGAAAGGCGAGATTTAGATCGCGCAGGTGGTTCTTTGGGAATTGAAGGACGTGTTGGTAAGCGCATGGGAGTTGGCCTTGCCATGCTTTACCGTGGTGATATGGATTTTGATGTAGTCAACGAAGACGATAAGACCCTAGGCACGGCCTCGCCTTATTTTACGATGATTTACTTGGGATTTGCATATCGCTTATCTCGTCGAGATGGTATTGGAATTTCTTTTTCGATGAGCTACGATAATTTAGGCATTTCAAATTATTACGATGACATCAGCTTAATAGACGGTTACCAGAGTCCAGTGAATTTTAATTTGGGCTGGGTGCGACAGTGGAGTGATAAATGGTCTACCTCAGTGGTGATTCGTAACTTGAGTTTTAGTAAGAATTTATCGGCGACTTGGACTCGCAATCCGAGTGCAGATAACTCCGTGATATCCACGGAAGGATTGCGCCCCAAAGTATTGCAAATAGGCTTGGGCTATAGAGACAGTCTTTTTGGTAAACCCATTTCTGCTTGGATGGAAGCGCTTGATTATCAGGTTGCCGACACGCTTTTAGCTTTTGACCCCGATCGACACGTGTGGACAGGGCGCGTGGGTTTTGAATATGAGGCAATTCCTAAAGGGACTATTAGCATAGGTATGAATGACCTTAATTTTTCATTTGGTCTTGGCTATCGGTTTCACATTCGCATTGGCAAAAAACAATGGCCTTTTGATGTGAGCTATGCGCTACTTTACGAATCAGAAGCGAACTTGTGGAATCCCTTGAGCTTTGGTGTGCGAGGGTGGATTCCTTGATTCGTAACCTCCATTTGACTTCCGTACGAAATATTTCTGAATTGGATATTTCTTTTGAACCCGGAATTACTGTAGTTAGCGGTAAAAATGGCTGTGGCAAAACGACTCTGTTAGAAATAATTCATGTTTTGTCTCATGGTTATTCCTTTAGGTCTAGGGACCTTAAAGAACTTGTTTCTTGGAACGCAGAAGAACTTATAGTCCGAGGTACTTTTTTAGCGGAGTTAGAATCCACACGCGCACTTTCTGTTAATTCCTTAACGGGAATTGTCGCTAAAAAAGATGGTTTAGAAGCAAAATCAGCGAGTCTATTTTTTGGACAAATTCCAGCAGTCATTATGCAACCAAGCGACATTTCTTTAGTGCGCGGTGCGCCAGAAGAACGCCGCAGCTGGATGGACGAAATCCTATGCCTTCGATCGCCTTTAAATACGGATTTATTAAAGCGTTATCGTCGAATTTTATTGCAACGAAATCAATGGCTCAGGCAGAATCGATTGGGAAAGCCAATAGGTGGCGAGACATTATTCTCCGTTTTAACGGAGCAGTTTATTGAGCTCGCTGTGCGCATTTGGAAGGTGCGTTTAGAAATGATTTGTGAAATAGGGCCAATGGTTTCAGATTACTATAAAATCCTGGCAGCTGGTGCCGATGAAATCAATACTTCCTATAGAAGTTCAGTAACAAAAGAAAATGAATCTCATCATTTAGATCGCGATTTCCGAGAAAGATTAGAATGCTTAGACCACGCAGAACGCTGCCAAGGAGTCACTCTAATAGGGCCTCATAAAGATGATTTTATATTATGGTCTTCTGGTTATGAACTTCGTTCTGTTGGTTCTCAAGGTCAATGCCGCTCGGCAGCTATTTCTATGCGTTTTGCTGCGTTAGATTTGGCTTGCAAAAACCTTTGCCCGTCTATTTTGCTATTAGACGATGTCTTTGCGGAACTCGACGAGTATCGTCGTGGCGCCGTTGCTAACTTAATCAGAGAAAAGCATGCTCAAGTACTAATCGCGACGCCCCGACTTCAAGATATTCCTTTTACCCCAGACGCCGAAATCCAGATGGATTGATTAAGTTTCGTCCAAGAAATTCCTATCTAAAATCTTTTGAGTTTGTACCGCTATAATATCTTTGTCGCCAAGTTCGAGAACTTTTTGTAGTCGGATTTTCCCTTCTGCTGGATCTAAATTGCATCTCACTCGTATTTCACCAATATGAAAGAGAGCTTTTCTCGCCATAGAGGGATTTTCTTCAAGTGACAGTGATTTTTCTAGAAAAAGAAGAGCAACTTCGGGTATGTTTTTACTGTTTGCCGCTACGCCCCATTCTAACCATTGCGTGCTACTTATCTCCATAAACAAAGACGGGCTTACCATGTCTGTGGCTGTTGATTTTAAAAAAACAGCGTCGATCGGGTATTCTTGCAAAAGGGCTTGCATCCCATCGGTTAAAAATTGCACTGCCGCTTCATATTCGCCCCGCCTTGCTGCAGCAAGACCATCACTTAAGTTTTCACGTGTTTTGTTTTTTTTCTGTAGGTAAGGATCGACTTTGTTTCGTCGTTTTTCTTCAAGTAATTCCTCTTTTTGTTCTTCAAGAGTTTGCTTTCTGTAGGGCATATAAATGCCTAGTAAAAGCCCTACCCCAAAAAATGGTAAAGACAAGATGGTAACGGCTCCAAACAAGCCTGGATTAAAAAACCAATTGATGATCATATCGACCATTAAAAGAAGTCCCGCCACGATAGTGGTTTTTTTAGCTACTTCGTCTTTGCTATGCCCTCTTGCAGTAGCACCTAAAAGGGTGGCTAAACCGAGACTCATGCCTTTGAGAAACTCATTTTGATAACCATTAAAGAAACTGGTGCTAACGAGTGCGTTTACTAAAAACCCGCCTATTGCATTTGCAGCTATAAAGAGGCCTAAAATCTTTAGTGCTCCCCAGCGTCTTTCTAAGTGATACGAAGTGAAACTAAAAATCAAAATACAAGAAATAAGAGAAAGAATTCCAGGAAGTAAAAGCCAATAAATAAAAAGATTGGCGAAGTTTTCTTCTGCAGGGACAAATGGAATCTGATATTGCAATAGTTTTTGGGTATAGGCGCCGACCCATTTTTTTAATTCCCTTTGGTACAGAGCGTTGTCTGGTACAATGCCTTGATTCACATAAGATAAGTTTCCACCCGTTTCCCACCAGTGCTTAAAATCGGCATTCATTTTAGCGATGCGTTTTTCTGGAATAAGTGGAGGGTTTTTTTCTAAGTACTGAGTTCTATAGTTTTCTAATTCTTCGAGGTATAGTTTTTTAGTTGGTTTTAAGCCTACAGCGCGGAAGCTCTCAGCCCCTTCTGTTTTCCAGTAGTTCGCAAAAATCGATTCTATTTTATAGTCTCGTCTTACCTGTTTTATATATGGTTCAGCCCATAATACAATATTAAATACAGAAATGCCTGCGACTAATAAAATCAAAAGCCATTGAGGAGTTGAAATTTTACGAAAAAATGTTAATAAAGATTTACCCATAGGGTCAATATATTCTAAAAAGAACAGCAGAAATCTTTTATTTTACTGACATTTTGAAAATGAATTAGTGATGACCGCGATATTCGCGCAGCTGATTCCACAAGAAATCGGTATTCACATCGCGATAGCCCAGGAAGTTTACTTTTTCTCTAAGTTTGTGTGCAATATTAAAAAGATTTTCGCTTTTTTGCATGCGCTCGTAGCTATCAAAAATGGTTAAGTCATCAATCCATTTAGTGATTTCTGGATATTTAGGATGAGAGAAGATGTTTTCTTTGCCTTTTTGCATGTACTCTAAGTAACGCTCTGTAATTTGGTATTCATCTTCTATAAAAATGTCCATTGCCTTAGGAAATAGATTTTTTCCAGTTAGGTATTCGTGCATAATAATCCCAAAACTAAAGTAGTCTACTGAAGGGGATAAGTTTTCTCCCATGACGGCTTGTTCAGGAGCGCTGTAGCACGGGGTGAGTTGCCCACCGTATTCAGTAACCCTTTCGCGTAGTTTTGCTTGAGCATAACCAAAATCACAAACCAAAATTTTATGGTTGTTAATGTGCTCTGGGTTAAGGCAAAGCAAGAGGTTTTTGGGCTTCAAATCTTTATGGATAATTTGATAGTAATGCAATTGACTAATCGTGTTAGCGAGGTAAGCAATTTGGGCTACTCGAGAGATTAGCTCTTCTTCGCTTAGCTTTTCTTTAAATGTTTGGTCTAAAGAACAGCCTTTTATAAATTCCATTTTTAAATAGGGGTGTCGACCGGCTAAACCGCCGCCGAAACTTTGAACGACACCTTCTATGTTGGTCGCATGAATTAGGTTATTGATTCGGATTTCGTCTTGAAATGCACTCATTAACATGTTGAGGCGATGCAATCGGTTCTTGCCGGGCGGAGTCCAATACTTGCAAATCTTCACCACTATTTCGCGTTTACCATGAGCGGTGCGGTCATTTGGCCTTTCGATCCAATGATCGGCACGATACAAATCATTTGTGCCTTCTAGGGTCAACGGCTCTATTAATTTGATTTGTTCTACGGCCCCATTGTGTAAGTATTCTGGGTTACGGTCAAACCAAAGTTGGTATTCCGCCATAGTATAATGTTCTCGCAACGTGAGGTTGCGAGAAACTCGGTCGAGTAGGTCTGCTAAATAACTTTTTATCACCTTGTAAATGTAGTATTAAAATAAAAGAAGCAAAGGAAAATCGTTATATTTTGAAAGACAAGGCCTTATATGGCGCTATCTTGTTGTTCTAAAATATTGGTAATGAAATCGTAAGCTTCGTCGATAGAATCGGTGAATTTAAATAGAGATAAATCCTCTTTATCGATCATCCCTGTTTCGGCGAGATAGCTCCAGTTGATTAGTTTTTTCCAAAATTTGGTTCCAAATACTACAACGGGCATTTTTTGCGCGTACTTATTTGTTTGGATAAGAGTAAGCATTTCAAATAATTCGTCGAGAGTGCCATAGCCACCTGGGAAGACGACCAGTGCACGCGATAAATTCAAAAACCAATACTTACGAATAAAGAAGTAACGAAACTGCAGGTTTAAGCAATCGGTGATATAGGGATTAGAGTGCTGCTCAAACGGCAGCTTAATGTTTAAGCCAACGGAAGGAGCGCCAACATCATCGGCACCGCGATTTCCTGCTTCCATAATACCAGGGCCACCTCCAGTGCAGATAGCATAGCCTTCGTGGTGAGGGTGATTAATCCACTTACTTAATTTTTTAGAGAGTTCTCTTGCTAAATCATAAGACTCGGCTACCTTTTCCAGGTTTTTTAAGCGCTCAAGGGTTTTAGGGTCTTTTGTCTTTTTCTGTCTGGATTTAATTTCAGACATAGGTAGTGTTCTTGCTGAGCCAAAAAAGACAATTGTATTTTTAATTCTTTCTTGCTTGAAAGTCACTCCTGGAGCGGTAAATTCGGAAAGCATGCGCACTTGGCGGCCTGCTTCACTTTCTAGAAAATTCACATCATAATAAGAAATCAAGGGCTCTTGTCTTGGAGCAACCGTTTTTTTCTTGGTTTGGGTTGTTTTTGCTGCTTTAGATTTTGTCGATTTGGTTGTTTTCATAAAAAATCCTTTGGAATAAGATTAAATATAAGGTTTTTTAAGAAAAAAGCTACTTTTCTCATTTTGAAATAAAAAAAAGCTATATATTTATACTATGCTTGTAAAAATTTGGACTAACAGCTTTATTATCACCGGTGACATCGACACTTTGCGAGATGAACGCCTTACCGATTATATACGTGAAAATAAAGACTTTATTGCGGTCACGCAGGTTCGCGTTACAGATAGAGATGAAAAAGATTTGTTTCGCACGCATTTTTTAAATGTGAGTACGAACCACATCGAAATCATTTTGCCTGCTGAATAAGAGCCTTACCGAAGTCACTGGTGCAAGGTGCTTTGTACTTTGCCTTGTTCTTTATACTTAGAAAAACGAACATTATCATTTCAAATAAAGCGAATTCTTTGAAAACGCTTAAAATTCAATTTTTTTAATTGTTAAAAAAAGAGGAAGTTTCTACTTTTTACTCGGATTTTTATGAGGTAACCCTTTATGACAACAGAGGCCCAAGAAGGCAATTTTTTTACATCTTCTCTTGATTTTTTAGTCAACTGGGGAAGAAAAAATTCGCTATGGCCGTTCCCTTATGGCACGGCCTGTTGTGCGATTGAATTTATGAGCACGGAAACGGCTCGTTATGATTTATCTCGCATTGGTTCTGAATACGTGCGTTTTACACCCCGCCAGTCGGATGTTTTGCTCGTCGCTGGTACTATTACTTATAAGCAAGCTCCTATTTTAAAGCGGATATACGAGCAGATGGCGGAACCCCGTTGGGTGATTGCTATGGGTGCTTGTGCCTGCTCTGGTGGTTTTTATGATTGCTATTGTACTGTTCCAGGCATCGACCATATTATTCCTGTAGACGTTTATATCGGGGGCTGTCCTCCACGTCCAGAATCATTTTTTGATGCGATGTTTGATTTACAAAAGAAAGTGGAAGATGAGTCTTTTATGAAGGAACGCACAGAGCGACTTCAAGAGCAAATAGAAGCGCTTAAGGCAAAGTCGGCACAGTGCCGCGAAGAGCTTATCAATAGCAAGGACAGTGCGTGCGAATTAGTATCAAGCACGTTGCGCTCAAAAGTGAATAGCATTCTAAATGCGAATCCGTTTAAGAAGGGACGCTAAAATGAATTTTTTTGAAATGCTTTTTCCTGTTCTCAAAGAAAAATTTGGTGCTGCTAAAGATAGCGTTGCCCATTGGGATTCTGCCGTTGTCGTAAAGGCATCTATGTTAAGAGAACTCATCGTTTTTCTTCGAGATGATGAGTCCTCTAAAATGGAAATGCTTATCGACATAGTGGGCATTGATTACTTGGGCTTTGAAAATTATGAAGGCCCTCGCTTCGCTGTTGAATATGTGTTTAAAAGCATTAGCCATCTTGGTCGCCGAGTTCGAGTGAAGGTGCTTATAAGTGAACAAGACCTCACCGTTCCTTCGATCTCCGATTTATTTCCAATTGCCAATTGGCAAGAACGCGAAGTTTACGATCAATACGGCGTGAATTTTGAAGGTCACCCAGACCTCCGTCGTTTGTTAAACCATGTGGAGTTTGTAGGTCATCCTCTCCGCAAAGACTACCCGGCTCAGCGCCGTCAATGGCTTTCGACTAATGATTTTTTATTACCCGAACTTGAGAAGCGCCTCGAAGAAAAAGGCTACAAGGTGATTCAGCGATCTAAAGAAGTTTTTCCTAACGAAGATGAATATTTGACAGGGAGTATTCAAGAATGAAAGTCATAACTCCTAAGGGTGAAAAGCTCAATTTAATGCCATTAAACGTGGGGCCTTCTCACGGGGCTACTCATGGTTGCCTTCGCTATTTTTGTGCTCTCGATGGAGAGTCCATTGTGGCGACAGTGGGTGAGATTGGTTATTTGCACCGCGGTTTTGAAAAAATGGTTGAGCGTGGCACTTGGCAACAGGTGATCCCCTATACCGACCGTTTGAACTATTGTTCTGCGATGATGAATAACATCGCCTATTGCCGTGCCGTAGAAAACATGTTCCAACTAGACTTGCCAGAGCGAGCCAAAGTGATACGCGTGATTGTAAACGAGCTATCGCGCATGGCCGACCATTGCATTTGTGTGGCGGCTGCAGCTCAAGATCTCGGATCAACAACTGGCTTCTTTTATCTTTTTGATAGTCGCGAAATTATGATGGTCATTTGGGAAAAACTGACTGGTGCTCGCTTAACCAATAGTTATGCGCGCATTGGCGGTCTTTACAGAGACACCTACGATGGTTTTGAGGACGATGTTATTGCCGTTTGCAAGCACGCCGAAAAGAATTTGAGCGATGTGCATGCTGTTTTTGATCGCAACCGCATCTTTTTAGATAGAACGGTTGACGTTGGTGTTATAAAGGCGGATCGAGCAATTCAATGGGGATGGACAGGGCCTTGCCTTCGCGCTACAGGCGTGGCTAGCGACTTGCGTAAAGACGAACCTTATTACGACTACGAGACTTATGATTGGAATGTAGTTACTGGCACAAAGGGCGATGTTTACGATCGCTTAATGGTTCGTTTAGCTGAAATTGAAGAGTCTATTAAAATAGTGCGTCAAGCTTTAAAGCGTTTAACTCCTGGCCCGGTTGACATTGTCGACCCTCGAGTTCGCGTGCCTTCTCAAGAATCAACATACCAAGATATGGAATCTATGATAGGTCGCTTTAAAAGCGTTTATGAAGGCGTTCGCGTGCCCGCTGGTGAGTATTATTCTGGCTCTGAAGTAGCAAATGGCGAACTTGGATTCACTCTGGTTTCTGATGGTTCTGGCAAGCCTTGGCGCATTAAAGTGCGGCCACCTTGCTTGACTCAGTTTGCCGCTTTTCACGAGTTGATCGAGGGTTCTATGCTTGCGGACTCCGTCGCGACTCTTTCAAGTCTTAACATTATTGCCGGAGAATTGGATCGATGAACATAATTCAAGGAGCAGTTCACTTTGTAGCGAACAATAAGCTGACTTTTGAAAAGGGCCCTATGCCAATCAAGCCTTATCCTTCTGCTGCAAACCAAGTGGGTCATAAAAATAAATTGTACCCACAGCCTTCTATGGAAGAAATTTTACCGAAGCTCGAAACACCTGCCGTCAAAGTGCGTATCGCCGATTTGTTATCTCGTTACCCTGAGCCACAAGGAGCGCTACTTGAAGTGCTTTGGGTTATCCAAGAAGTTTTAGGCTGGGTACCACGCGAATCAATCCGCTGGGCTTCTAAAGTTTGTGATTGCTCGCCAGCTCATGCTTATGGCGTTGTCACTTTTTACACTATGTATAAACAAGTGCCTACCGGTCGTTATTTACTTCAATTCTGCCGTAACATTTGTTGTGAGCAGAAAGGTGCTTCTGGCATCATTGCTTATACCGAAAAAGCCTTGAAAATCAAAACGGGAGAAACCACTCCTGACGGCCTCTTTACCATTGTCCAGGTAGAATGCTTAGGCGCTTGCGGCAATGCCCCTGTTATGCTCGTCAACGACGAATTTGCCACTGATGTCGAAGGCGGCAAGTTAACTATGCGTGACGGGATTACTTTGACTCCAGAACGAGTTGATAAAATTTTAAAATGGTGCTACGACAGAAGTGAAAAATATGAAGAGGAACCCGTTAGAGACGCTCTTGGGGGTACTCTAGTTGGGCATAAAGGGCACCCCGGTGCTCCAGGATCTTCCGCGAAACCGCAAGAAATGGATTATGCGCCCGCTTGCCCAGTTCTTGGATTAAAAGCAGTAGCCGAAAAATCTGGTGTGACTTTAACGTGGAAAAACGCTCCTGAATTTACTCATTTGGTTGTAGAACGCGCCGATGGCTCTTCTTGGAAAAAAGTGGGCGAGCCTTCTGTGAAGGATAAAGAATTTATTGATCCAACTGGTTTAGCAGGCATGGCATATAGAATGATCGCCACTAGTGGAGATCGCGTAGCCAAGCCCTCGACAGAGGAGAAGGCGGTTTAGCATGGCAAAAACAATAAAAGTATGCACCGATAATTTTGGTAAAGGTGCTCAAGATATTGCTGTTTATAAAAAGCTCGGTGGGTACACCAGTATCTCTTCGCGTTTGTTTGATCTTTCTCAGTTTGAAGTGATCGACATGGTCAAGCGTTCTAATCTTCGCGGTCGTGGTGGGGCAGGATTCCCCACTGGATTAAAATGGAGTTTTGTGCCACGCCATACTGGAAAACCCGTATACATTGTGGTGAACGCTGATGAAGGAGAACCGGGTACTTTTAAAGACCATTTTTTAATGAACGAAGACCCACACCGTTTAATTGAAGGGCTGATTATTGCAGGATGGGCTTTGGGCTCCCGCACGGCTTATATATATGTGCGCGGCGAATTTTTACCTTGCATTGAATCGCTAAACAAGGCGATTAGTCAAGCTTATGTCGATGGCTTACTCGGTGAAAACATCGGCGGCACCAAGTTCAGCTTTGATATTTATGTACATCGCGGTGCTGGTGCTTACATTTGCGGAGAAGAAACGGCCCTTATCAACTCGCTCGAAGGCAAAAGAGGAGAACCTCGATTAAAACCACCATTCCCTGCGGTGAGTGGAGCTTGGAAAAGCCCAACATGCGTCAACAACGTCGAGACGTTAATGGCCCTGCCTTGGATTTTTCAAAACTCCCCAGAAGCTTACGCTGCTATAGGCACTGGTTGTGCTGGTGGCACCAAAGTTTTTTGTGTTTCGGGTGATGTGAAAAGAACAGGAGTATATGAAGTTCCTATTGGCACACCAATGATGGATCTTCTCAACTCTCCGGACTATGCCGGCGGCATTGATGGCGTTTTGAAGGGCGTTATCCCAGGTGGTTCTTCTTGCCCAGTGCTTTTGCCAGAAGAGTGCGAAAAAGCAACTCTCGATTACGAGTGCATGATTAGTTTAAACACGATGTTTGGGTCTGGTGCAGTGATGCCTTTTAACACCACTCGTGATGTCGTTGTTCTTTTGAATACGCTTGGTAATTTTTACTCCCACGAATCTTGTGGTCAATGCACGCCTTGTCGCGAGGGCACTGGTTACGCCAAACGCGTTATCAATTCCATTCTTCGAGGTGAAGGCCATGACGGCGATTTAGAACTGTTGTTAAGCCTTGCCGAGCAATACAATGGGACAACCATTTGCCCATTGGCACCTGCTTTAGGCCAGCCAATGTCTGCATTTATTAATAAATACCGTTCGGAGTTTGATGCTTATATCGAAAAGAACCCCAATCATGCTTCTCCGAGAATTTCTGCAACCCATCGTCCTGGAGCATTCTGGTAATCATGAGTAACTATTACAACATGCCAAAACTACCTACTGCCGATAGCCCACAAGTTGCCATTTTTGTAGATGGCAAAGAAGTGATAGTCCCTGGCGACACCAACTTACTAGAGGCTCTAAAAACCATTGGCATTAAGACACCTCACATGTGTTATCACCCGCATCTTCCCGTTGCCGGTAACTGTCGTCAATGCTTAGTTGAGCTAGAAGATCTTCGAGGACGCACACTCGTGATTGCCTGTTTTACACCTGTGACTCCAGGCATGAAAGTCTTTACCCCATCTACAAGCGCCCGAGTAAAAAATGCACGCAAGGCCACATCGGAATTCATGTTGGTCAACCATCCTTTGGATTGTCCTATATGCGATAAAGCAGGCGAGTGTTCTTTACAAGAAAATTATATGGAAAATGGTCAAGAGTCTCGCCTTCGCCCAGAAGTAGGGAAGCAGTACCACGGCAATCCCGACAATACATTTGTGGATAGCAAAGGTCAAGTTCGAGGTGGCAAGCGCGTCGCTTTAGGCCCTCGCATCACCTTAGACGAAGAACGTTGTGTTCATTGCGATCGTTGCGTTCGCTTTATGCGCCATGTTGCTGGAGATGAGCAGCTTCAACTCGCTGCTCGAGGCGACCATACTTATATCATGACGTTTCCTGGACAACCACTCGACCACGAATACGATCTATGTGTGACGGACATTTGCCCAGTAGGAGCGCTCACAGCGAATCACTTCCGTTTTCAACAACGGGTTTGGTTACTTTCCCGAACACCTAGCATTTCAATGGACGATTCTTTAGGCGCTAACATTTGGATTGATCACAACAATGGCAAAGTCTGGCGTTTAATGCCTCGCTGCAACCCCGAAGTGAATCGCAGCTGGCTCTCTAATACCAGTCGTCTTGCTTATTTAAATTTCTGCAAAGGTCGTCTCGCCCCTGGCCACTTAAAAGTGGTCGTTGATCTTTTGAAAAAGTCAAAAAAAGTGGCGCTTGTGGCTGGCGGTCAGTGTACACTAGAAGATCTCGCTGCATTTAAAATGCTTAAGGAGTCTCTTGGAGACAAAGCCCAAATGTTTGGCGGTACCCTTCGCCCTATTGAAGCCCCTGATGGCATTGCTAAGAGCGGAGACTCTATGGCTAACCGTGCGGGTTTTAAGTGCTTAGGTATTCCCGATAATAATTTAGGCGACTTAATCGAGCGCGCTTCAGAATTCGACGTCTTATTGACAGTGCATAACGATATATTTGGCGATAGCGAATCTGCAGAAGCATTAAAGAAAATACCAAGTCGAATTGTATTAAGTGCATTTAACGACGCGACTGCTCACGCTGCTACTTTGCTTTGGGGAGTCAATCACTGGAGTGAAGTTACAGGCTCTATGATTAATAGTTTACAGATTTTACAAAAACTCACAGCGGCACCTACATCCCCTAATCCTGAATTAAAACCCGCTTATGAAGTCCTTTCTATTTTAGCTGGAAAACCTTTGACGAGTGCCATTTCAGCTTTACAAAAAGTGCATGAGTATGTACCCGCATTGAAACCGTATTCTTACGAAAACATTCGGAGCACGGGAGTGAAACTCGACGGAGTGCTATTATGATGGAAATAATACAATCTAAACATTGGGTGGAATGGCTCATTACGATTAGCAAGTTTGCCTTTGCTTTTGTGCCAGTCCTCTTTATCTTGCTTTTGATTCCCTTAGAACGCCGTGGCGCTGGTTTTATTCAAGACCGGCAAGGGCCCAACCGTTCTTACTTTAAAATCCCTTATTTTGGGCGCATCCGTTTTTTCGGCTGGGTTCAAGATGCCTGTGATGGCATTAAACTATTCTTTAAAGAGGTTTATGCTCCAAGTGGGGTCAACAAGCTCATCTTTGCAATTGCACCTGCTATCCCTTTTGCCATTGTTTTGATTTCACCTTGTGTAATTCCTTGGTTTGCGCCAATGATCTTTACCATGGGCGATCAAGTTATTCGTATTTCTGGGCAAACTGTAGATACCGAAGTGGGCGTTTTACTTTTGTTTGGTTTGTCTTCGCTTTCTGCGTATGGAGCAGTTCTTGCTGGTTGGGCTTCTAAGTCTAAATATTCTTTACTAGGCGGTCTTCGCGCTAGTGCCATGACGATTAGTTATGAAGTGTGCCTTGGTCTTTCTTTAATGGGCATGCTTCTTTTAGTGGGCAGCTTCCGTATCGATGCGATAATCGCTTGGCAAGAAGCTAATGTTTGGGGGATTGTCGCTCAACCAGTTGCCTTCTTCTGTTTTTTAATTGCGATGATTGCCGAAACGGGCCGCGCTCCATTTGACGTTGCCGAAGGCGAACCCGAATTAGTGGCCGGTTTCCATACAGAATATGGTGCTATGCAGTTTGGTCTTTTCTACATGGGCGAGTACAGTCATATTGGTATCAATAGTATTTTAGTGGCTTGCTTATTCTTAGGCGGTTACTCGGTTCCTTTTGTCACGACCGAAACCATACAAGCCAACATAGGTGTTTCTTTAGCCGTTCTTTGTGGTGTTTTCGTTATTGCCATTCTCGCTTTTTTACACCTTTTATACCGTTACTCCCGCTGGTATAAGACGAGTGCGGCAAGCAACAAAGCAGTAATTCTCCGTGAATACTCTCTTTACAAGATTTTAGGCTGGGCTGCTATTGTTGTTTTGAGCGCAGGCGCTGTCGTCTCGGCGCTGTTCTTCCATCCCGAATTCACTATAATCGATGGTCAAGCGGTATACGGGATTGGCGCTGCCTTAGGTACTGCTTTAATTCACATTCTCGTGTTGCTTGCAAAAGCGGTATTCTTCTGCTGGATTTGGATTTGGGTGCGTTGGACTTTACCGCGTTTCCGTTATGACCACGTGATGAATTTAGGTTGGAAAGTTATTTTGAACATTGCCTTGGTTAACCTTGTGGTAACCGCGATTATTGCAAAGATTTTAGGAGGCCGCTAATGGTTCGCCAGATTAAGCAAAAACCGATGAATTGGACAGAACGCCTTTATGTTTTTGAGGCTTGCCGTGGGATGTGGGTCACGCTAAAGCACGCTCTTCGCGGCTTGTTGCGCTATGAGACGCTTCCAACCGTTCCTTATCCCGAAATCAAGCCAGAAATTCGACACACTTACCGTTCTAAACACCGGTTAATGCTTCGCCCAGATGGCACGCCTCGCTGTGTTGCTTGTGGCATGTGTGCAGCTGCTTGCCCAGCGGATTGTATTTATATAGAAGCCGGGGAAGTCAAAGACGGTCGCATCGAAAAACGCGCTATTCGTTTTGATATCGACCACCTAGTCTGTGTCTTTTGCGGCCTTTGCGTAGAGGCTTGCCCTGTAGATGCGCTTCGGATGGACACTTGTGATACGAGTTATGTTTATCGCAATCGTGAGGCTTTTATCACGCCCATGAGCGAACTCATGCGTTGGGATCCTAAGGATTATCCTCAAAACGACATTCAGAGTCAAATGGCTCCTGGTGGCACTAAAAATAAGCAGGCTTTAGAAGCTTGGGGGCTTGAGGTAAAAAAATGTTAGCACTCATTTACTTTAGTATTCTCAGTGTGATTGCCGTTGGTAGTGCGCTTTGCGTCCTCCTTTCTCGTCACCCTTTATACGGCGCTCTTTCTTTAGTCGTCTCCATGGTTTCTCTTGCCGGTATATACGGCTTGCTCGGCAGCCCTTTTGTGGGAGTAGTGCAAATCATGGTTTACGCTGGGGCCATTATGATGCTTTTAACCATTGTTATCATGGTGTTAAATGGCGCCCGCGACAGCAAAACTCCTATGTTCGATCGAGTTTCGCTATTTGTATTTCCATCTGTTATTTTATTGGCCTTGCTTTTGGGCTTTGCTTTGATTTCTACTCCTTTGGCTTTTAGCCCAGAAACTTGGCGTGGCTCGGTCGCACTAACATCGGCAACTTTATTTAATACCGACGCTAACGGCCCTGGTTACTTTCTTCTTTTTGAAGCGATAGGGCTTTTGCTTTTATCGGCGATGATCGCGGCAGTCCTTCTTGCGAAAAAGAATTTAGGTTCTAAAGAATCCGAAGAAACAAAGGAGGTTCAATAATGGAACTTCAAGCTTCTTATATCCAAATAGTCGCCTTGCTTTTATTTGCTATAGGCATCTCGGTGACTCTCACGCGTCGCAACGTCTTTTTTGTTTTGATGGGCGTTGAACTCGCTTTGAATGCGGTGAATCTTAGTTTTATAGGATTTGCCAAAACACTACCAGCGACAGCCAGTGTCGCGGGTCAAATTTTACCGCTTTTTACGATTGCTGTTGCCGCTGCAGAAGCTTGCATTGGTTTAGCAATCGTGATCATGATTTTTAAGAGTCAAGAAAGCGCTGATATTGATAACTATTCTAACATGAAGGGGTAGGGCGAGTATGATTCCTCTTTGGCTAATACCTTTATTTCCCATAATCGGGACAATCGCTTTAACAACAATTGCTCTTAGCTCTTCGGGTTCCAAACAAGGTCCTGCTGAGGGAGTGACTGGCGCAGTAGCGGTATTCTTCCCACTTCTGTCTTTTGTTTCAGTCCTTGTGCTTTCCCTTGGCATGCCTTTAGAGGGCATTCGCCAAACATTAGGTACTTGGATTAGTTTGCCCGCCTTTCAAGTCGATATAGGCTTCTTGTTCGATGGGCTCTCTCGAATCATGCTCCTCTTTGTAACGGGCATTACCACTTTGATCGCCTTTTATTCAATTGGCTACATGCGTGGAGATAAAAGTTTCGCTCGTTATTTTGCTTACATCAACTTATTCTTATTTAGCATGATCATATTGGTGCTTTCCGATTCGCTTCCGCTGACCTTTCTCGGTTGGGAAGGCGTGGGCCTTTGTTCTTATTTGTTAATTGGTTTTTGGCATGCAGATGCGAAAAATTCAAAAGCGGGTAATAAGGCGTTTATTGTAAATCGTGTAGGTGACGTAGGTTTTTTATTTGGCATGCTTTGCCTTATCTCAATTGGAGGCTCAGCCCTTCTTTCTTATGATTATTTGAATGCTTGGCTTTTAAATCCGGTTTCAGCAGAGATGATTGGCACTGCCATGCCACTTCTTTCTTTAGCAGGCATCCTCTTTTTCTTTGGTTGCACCGGAAAAAGTGCTCAAATTCCTCTTTTAACTTGGCTTCCCGATGCCATGGCTGGCCCCACTCCTGTATCGGCATTGATTCATGCCGCGACAATGGTGACTTCTGGCGTTTATCTTTTGGCTCGTTTATCTAATTTACTGGTGTTGATTCCTATCGTTTTGAATGTGATTCTTTTTGTGGGGCTTTTAACTGCTTTTTGGGCGGCAATTGCAGGGCTTTTTCAGAACGACATAAAAAAAGTACTCGCTTATTCTACCATTTCTCAATTAGGCTTCATGTTTATGGCCGCAGGGGTGGCTGCTTTTGATGTGTCTATCTTTCATGTATTCACTCACTCTTTCTTTAAGGCTGCGCTATTCCTCGGTGCTGGTGCCGTGATTCATTCACTCACTGGCGAACAAGACATGAGGCGAATGGGCGGACTTATTAAAAAGATGCCGTGGACTAGCTTGGTAATGATTTTTGGTTTTCTTGCCATTATTGGATTCCCCGGTTTTGCTGGGTTCTGGTCTAAAGACTTGATCCTCGAAAAACTTTATGTTTCTGGACCAATGGGACCGTTTCTTTATGGGGGCGCTCTACTTACCGCCGTGATTACCGCAGTTTATATGGGACGCCTAATTATCATGACTTTCTTTGGGAAGTATCGAGGTAGTGCCGAAAAGGAAGCTCATATTCATGAGGCTCCTGCTACAATGTTAATCCCTATGCTTGTTTTATCAATTGGCTCTGCTTTTGCGGGATTCTTATGGGCAGGCCTTATTCCCGGTGCCGAAATCTTCCGCGAAATGCTAGCACCAGTTGTTGGTGCTGCTCAAGCACATGCTTCGTCAGCGCACGCAGCAGTGCATTTATCCCCTTGGGTATTTGCTGCTCTTGGCACTTTAGCTGCCTTGTTAGGCATGTTTATCGCTTGGAAATTATTTATGCGTCCTATGCCGGAAGCCAAAGGTGACGGAGAACCAGAAGGCTTTCGCGCTTCTTGGACTTTTGCTTTTGACACACTACACAAGTGGATCGCTGTTATACCGACTAAAGCAATGGCGTGGTTTTTAGATGTAGTCATCAATAATATTATTTTGGCTGCCCAGTGGCTAACGATGGGCATCATTGAAATTCTTGGAGACGGCGTTCGATCCTTACAAGTTCGAAAAGTGGGCCTTCAAATGGCTCTAAGCCTTTTTGGAATGACGTTAGTCATCGCCTTGGTCGTTATTTACGGAGGACTTCTCTAATGCTGCTACACTTACTTGTTTTAGCTCCGTTTGCCGTCGCCCTTTTAATGGTGGCCACTTCTGGATTCGATAGCAAATCGACTTCTAGAATTGCAATTCTTTTTGGCGCTATATTTACTGCGCTTTCCATTCGTTTAATCACTGTTGGCTATGCGGCAACTAGCCCTATTGAATGGTTTACCTTGCCGGGAACTAGCACTACTCTATATTATAGCCTAATTTCTCAGGGGATTAACGTTTGGATGGTTTTCTTGTCGACAACCGTATCTTTGATTGCCCTGATAGCTGCTCGTGAGAGTTTTGGTAATAACTATAAGAACTTTGCTATAGGTATATTCGCCTTGCTTGGCGCCATGAATGGTACTTTTCTCGCTTCTGATGCGGTTCTCTTTTTCTTTTTCTTCGAAGCCATGGTCGTGCCTGCAGCTATTTTGATTGCCGCTTATGGTGGAAAAGATCGAAAAGCAGCGGCTATGAATTTCGCCATTTACACTTTAGCTGGCTCGGCGCCAATGGCAATTGCCCTCTGGTACTTGCTCTCAGTAGGGACCGGTTCTTCTGCTGGCCATCTGTTTATGGCATACCAAGGCGTTTCGGCGCCTATTCAAACGCTCTTGTTTGTCTCTTTCGCACTTGCTTTTTTGGTAAAAACGCCATTATTTCCCTTTCATGGTTGGCAAGCCCAAGCTTATGCCGAAGCCCCGGCCCCGCTTTCGGCAGTGCTCGCTGGAGCTATGTCTAAAGCAGGTGTTTATGGCTTTTTCTTCTGGGTTCTGCCCATTTTTGGCAGTGACTCTTCGATGATGAATTTGATGATGTGGATTGGTTTGTTCACTGCTGTTTACGGTGCCTTGATGGCTCTTCGCGCTACGGATGCTAAAAAATTATTGGCTTTTAGTTCTATGGGTCACTTAGGATTAGCCATAGCCGCCATATTTTCTTTATCGCCTACGATGATTCCTGCCGTTTTAGTTTTACTAGTTGCTCACGGTCTTTCTTCTTCTTCTCAGTTTATTTTAACTGGCGTGGCCGAGCGTTTTGCTGAGTCTAGGGAATTAAAAAAGATGGGTGGTTTAGCCGCAAGAAATCCCGTGTTTGGCTTCCTCTTTGGTTTTGCGTGCATTGCCGCTTTAGCAGTCCCAGGGACAGCTGGTTTTATTGGCGAGTTTTTGATTCTCTTGTCTCTTTGGCAAGTAGGCCCCGTACCCGCGATCTTGGCTGGGCTTTGCCTTATTTTATCGGCGGTGTATATGCTACGCTTTATTCAAGCCGTTATTTTTGGTAAGGCAGATAAAGTGGAAACTAGGCCTTGTCATAAAATCTCACCTTTTGATGCTGCCGCCGTTGGCGTTTTGCTTCTTTTGCTAGTCGTTTTTGGCGTTCGCCCCGCTCTTATCATGGACTCATTAAATGGAGCCACTCAAGACGAAGTCGTAGCCGATATGGAGGATTCCGAAGATGTATTCTAGTTTAATAAATCTGTTTCCAGTGATTATCCTTGGCATTGGGGCTATTGTTTCTCTTGCTGTCGAACCCCTTTTGAAAAATGCGAATAAACATCGTATTTTGCCTTGGATCTCGGCTTCCTTTGTAGTGCTTGCTATGCTCCCGTTCTTCTTTGTAGTACAAGATACGCTTTATGGCATTTTTGCAATGGACCCCGTGCGTCGATTACTTGGCTGGGCTATTTTGTTTTGTACCTTTTTGGGTATTGGAGGCGTTCAGTGGACGCTTGCTCGCGAAAAATACCGTGGTGGAGAGGCTTATGGCTTGCTAATGCTCGCTTCGGCCGGGGCACTTTGCATGACTCAAGCTATCGATTATTTATCTCTTTTTATTGGTATGGAATTAGCTTCGTTTCCTATTTATGCTCTTGTTGGCCTTCGTCGCAAAGATCGTTGTGGCAATGAAGGAGTTTTTAAATATTTTATTTCAGGTGCTGTTTTTAGTGTGGTATTCTTATACGGTGCAGCCCTTATTTATGGCGCTACAGGAAGCACCCACTTTAGTACAGTTATCCTAGAAGGACGCCAGTGGCTTTATACGGCGGGTTTGTTTTTAGTCCTTTTTGGTTTATTGTTTAAAGCGGGCGCGGCTCCAGTTCATTTTTGGGTCGCAGATGTTTATACTGGAGCACCAGTTGCCATTACCGCTTTTATGGCTGCTGTCATTAAAGTGGGCGCTTTAGCGGCTATTGGCTCTGTTTGGATTAGCTCTATAGCAGCGCCTTCTTCTTTAGAAACATGGAATTTGGCTCAACCTATTATTGCCACTTTCATGTCTAAACCACTTGAATTATTAGTACTTACCGTTGCTTTTTTATCGATTGTTATTGGAGCTTTTTCGGGTCTCGCTCAAAAATCAATTCGTCGCATACTTGCATTCTCGGCAGTGATGAATGCTGGTTTTATTGTGCTCGGTTTGCTACTCCCCAATTATGCGGGTACAGGTGTTGTTCAATTGGGACCTATGTACTTCTTTTTGATTACGTATGCAATTGCTTCGGCAGGCGCGCTTACTGGCATCGCTTATTTTTCGGGCAACAACGACGAGTGGGAAACCCTTGGTGCCATTCGTGGTTTGGGTAGAGAGCATCCTTTAGTGGGGCTTGGCGTGATTGTATGCTTAGCATCCCTTGCAGGACTTCCTCCTGCTGCTGGTTTTGTTGCTAAATTTACTGTTTTTGCAGGGTTGTTTTCGGCTCAATTCTACATGGTAGCCATTATTGGCTTTGTACTTTCTATAGTCGCTGCAGTCTACTACTTGCGAATTATTTATGTTTTATTTGCCTCGGT
>DUVD01000130.1 GCA_012841225.1 Fibrobacter sp. | reverse complement strand
CAGGCAGGTGACTTGCTTTTGCGTTCTGTCGTGGCGGCAATAAAGCACTTGTTGCGTGAATCGGATATGCTTTTTCGCATGGGCGGTGATGAATTTATGGTGCTTTGTCCAGATACCGATAAGAAAGGGGCGGAGATTTGCGCGGAGCGCATGCAAGAGGCGGTAAAAGGGGTTACTATAATAGACCAGAGTATATCCTTTGCATATGGAATTAGCCATTCAGTGGATCCTTATAAGGATATGGATGAAATGCTTAGCGATGCAGACAAGATAATGTATGAGTGTAAGAGAGAAATGAAGAAAAAGAAATGAAAATAAAAAGACTCCGCTATTTAATGCGGAGTTCTCTATTTTTATGGCCCCTTAGCAAAGAAAAATTGTATTTTTGTTAGGTGAAAAAATTATCTCATGATCGAAAAAATTGTATAGAGTGCGCCGGGTGTGTTGGAGTTTGCCCGACTATGGCTCTTAATATGTTTGGGCTTGACCTGCAAATAGATCACGAAAAATGCACTCGTTGTGGCATTTGTGTTCGTGCTTGTCCTGTAGGTGTATTGACTTTGGTAGAAAATAACGATGAAAAATAGTGAATACGATGTAATTGTTGTTGGCGCAGGCCCAGGAGGCTCTGTAATAGCCCGCCGTTTGGCCCAATTTGGCCATAGCGTCTTGTTAATAGAGAAACGGAAACAAATTGGTTATCCCGTTCGGTGTGGAGAGGCGAGCACCACTTTAGAAGATATCGAATCTTACGGCCCTATCGACGACGACTGTATCGAAACGATAATCGATGGTCTTTTTGTGTATGGTCCTGGGGGCACTACGCTTGATGTGCCCAAAAAAAATACTGGGATCATGCTGAATCGATTAAAATTTGACCCCTGCTTAGCTCGACTCGCCGAAAAAGATGGCGTTGAATTAGTAACAGAAGCCCGCGCCGAATCCATTAGTGAAGTAATTGGCGGTTTTCGCGAGGTTTCGATTGTTACCCCCTCTGGAACTCAAAAAATTAAAGGTCGCCTTATCGTCGGCGCAGATGGTATGGAGTCCTTAGTGGGGCGCATGGCTGGGTTAAAATGCCTTCACAAGGTGAGCTCAACTTGCACAGGCGTCGACATCGAGGTGGAAGGGATTCTTACAGAGCCCAATTACTTGACCTTTTGGCAGGGCCACGATTTTATTAACGATGGTTATATCTGGAGCTTCCCTAAGAAAAAAAGCAATGTCACTAATTTTGGCGCTGGTTTTTTAATCCCTCAAAAGAATGAACGCTCTATTCAAGAAATTACAATGCAGTGGCTCAATAAGCTTTATCCTGGCGTTAAAGTAAATAAAGTGGTGGGTGGTTTAATTTCGGTTTCGGGTAATTTAAAAGAGTATGTTGCTGACCGTTTAATTTTAGTGGGCGACGCTGCTCATCATACCAATCCGCTCACAGGCGGTGGCATTGCTGCTGCTATGCGTGCGGCAAAAGAAGGGGCAATTGTAGTCCACGAAGGCTTAGTTCAAGGAGACCTTTCGAGGGCTTTCCTAAAGCAATACGAGCAGCGTTGTACTAAGTTATTTGGCAAAAAGCATAGCTTGCTCTTAAAATTCAGAAAGTTTTTACTCGGCCAAACACGAGAACATCAAATTGAATTTTACAAGGTAATCAAGACTTTTTCAGAAAATGGTTTTAGCTATTTCGCTCTTATTAGGCACCCATTCAAAACGCTTCAGTTTGCGTGGCGCTTTCTAAAATTTAAGTTCTAGAGTTGTTATTTTTCGATTGTAGATAATTCGCTTTCCTTTAGGTGGCTGAAGTGCAGAAAGTACTAAAGCCCCAGCGACTGTTTTTGCATGAACAGGGCGCCAGTAAGGTGGTATTAAAAACAAGTATTTAGAAAGCAGCTTTTTCATAAAATCCTCACCTCTTCTTTTTTCTGCGCGTTCGCCCAACAATAAAGAAGGGCGTATAAAGGTAAGTGATTCAAAATCCATAATGGTGAGGCCCTCTTCCATAAGGCCTTTGGTGCGATTATAATGCATCCAAGAATGCTTATTTGCTCCCATAGCGCTCACTGCTAAAAAATGCTTTACGCCACCAGCTTTTGCTAGGGCACCAACAGCTAGAGGCATTTGTAAATCAACAAGGTCAAAAGCTTTTCTATTGCCCGCTTTTTTGATTGTGGTGCCCAAACAGCAAATCACAACATCGACATCAAAAAAATGCTTATAATTAGGTAGTTTAGTGAAGTCGATCACACTATAGCGAACTTTCTTTTCTTGAGGCTGATTGGGGTTTAATGAGCGCACAAGGCAATGTATTTCGCTTATTTCGCTCTGTGAGGCTAATAAATCACGACAGAAGCCCCCCACCAAACCGCTAGAACCTAATAAAATGACTTTCATGCCCTTAGATGTAGCAAATTTCGAGTACCCTTTGTGTTAAGAAACTCGCAAAAGGTAAAAAAAAACTAAATTCTAAACGTAAAAAACTTTAACTCTAAAAGGACACCATGGCTAAAGTTCCCTCCAAAAAAAAATCTTGTGTTTCTACTGTTTTAGAAACTTCTGCAGAAGCCTTTAAAACTGCCTTTACAGATCACATTCACCATACCATAGCGCGCAGCGAAGAAACGGCTGCTGAGCACGAAAAGTTTCTTGCTGTGGCGTATGCTGTTCGCGACCGCTTAATTGACCGTTGGATTAAAACTCAAGAAACTTATTATGATAATGATGTCAAAAGAGTTTACTACCTCTCGTTAGAGTTTTTAATTGGCCGCACTTTAGGTAACTCTATTTTAAACCTCGATGTTGAAGCGGCAGTAGTTGAAGCCTTAGACGAACTCAGCATGAGCTTAGAAGAGCTTCGCGAGCAAGAAGTTGACGCGGGTCTAGGTAATGGTGGTCTTGGGCGCTTAGCAGCATGTTTTTTAGATTCAATGGCCACACTAGAGCTGCCAGCTACTGGCATGGGCATCCGTTATGAATATGGCATGTTCAATCAAAAAATTCAAGATGGCCAACAAGAAGAACATCCAGACAATTGGCTTCGTCTTCCTAACCCTTGGGAAATTGCACGACCAGCTAATGCGATTCGCATTCCGTTTTATGGTTATGTAGTCAACTGGACGGATGAAAATGGTAAATCGAATAATCGTTGGGAAACAAAAGATTTTGTACTCGCTCTTCCTTACGACACCCCTATTCCAGGGTATAAAAATAATACGGTGAACAATCTCCGTTTATGGAGTGCCAAAAGTACAGATGATTTTGGTTTAGCCTATTTCAATGATGGTGATTACTTAGCTGCTGTGCACGATATGGAACTTTCGGAGGCGATTTCTAAGGTCTTGTACCCGAACGACTCGTCTATGAATGGAAAAGAGCTTCGCTTAAAACAACAGTATTTCTTGTGCGCTGCGTCTCTTCAAGACATTGTGAATCGCTTCAAAAAAACTCACCAAAACGACTGGAAAAAATTCCCTGAAAAAGTAGTCATTCAATTAAATGACACTCATCCAGCAATTTCAATAGTTGAATTGATGCGTATTCTAATCGATATTGAAAATCTAGAATGGGAAGCGGCTTGGGATATTGTGATTAAAACGTTCGCTTACACCAATCACACCTTGATGCCAGAAGCACTTGAAAAGTGGTCAGTGGAACTATTTGAACACTTGTTACCAAGGCACATGCAAATCATTTATGAAATCAATGCGCGTTTTCTCCGCTTAGTTTCGATGAAGTGGCCAGGTGACGTTAAGCGTCTTGCTCGTATGTCCATTATTGAAGAAGGCAGCGAAAAAATGGTTCGAATGGCTTTCCTTTCGATTATTGGGTCATTCTCTGTAAATGGTGTTGCTGCTTTGCATAGCGATCTTTTAAAGACTCAACTCTTTAGTGATTTCGACGAACTTTGGCCAGAAAAATTTAATAATAAAACAAATGGCGTCACGCCAAGACGTTGGGTACGAAAAGCAAACACAGCATTGTCTGAGCTCATTTCATCTAAAATTGGCGATACTTGGATTCGCAATTTAGACGAGCTTAAAAAATTAGAGCCACTTGCTAAAGACTCTGCTTTCCAAAAAGCATTTATGAATGTAAAGCTAGAAAACAAAAAGCGTCTTGCTGTTTACTTAAAAGAAACGCAAGGCGTCGACCTGGATGTCAACACCATGTTTGACGTTCAAGTAAAGCGTATTCATGAATATAAGCGTCAATTGTTGAGCGTTCTTCACGCTATTCATCTTTATATCCAAATAAAAGATGGAAAGAGTGTAGTGCCTAGAACCATTATGATTGGTGGTAAAGCTGCCCCTGGTTATTGGCTCGCTAAACAAATTATTCGCTTGGCGACTTCTGTCGGTGAAGTGGTTAACAATGACCCCGATTGTAAGGGCAAGTTGTCGTTGATTTTCCTCGAAAACTACCGTGTTTCTTTTGCAGAAAAAATCATCCCGGCTGCCGATTTATCGGAACAAATTTCTACGGCAGGAACAGAGGCTTCTGGAACAGGAAATATGAAGTTATCACTTAACGGCGCTTTAACGATTGGTACTCTTGATGGAGCAAACGTCGAAATCCAAGAAGAAGTGGGAGAAGACAATATCTTCATTTTTGGTCTAACCGTCGAAGAAGTTCATGAGTTGCTCGCTAAGGGTTATAGGCCTCGCGACTTCTACGAAAGCAACGACGACATTCGTCGCATTATCGACCTAATTCAAACGGGTTTCTTTAGCCCAGATCGCCCTGATCTGTTTAGGCATATCGCAGATAGGTTGCTTTCTAATGACTCGTACCTATTATTAGCCGATTTTGCAAGTTACGCAGAAGCTCAAAAAAAGGTAGAGGCGTTATACTTAGATCAAAAGTCTTGGGCAGAAAAAGCGATCTTAAACGTCGCTCGTATGGGTAAGTTTAGTTCTGACCGAACCATCGATCAATATGCTAAAGAAATTTGGGCCGCCAAGCCTTGTCCAATTAAGCTTTAACCGTTTTATATTCTAAGAAACTCGTCCTGTTTTAGGGCGAGTTTTTTTAATATATTGCATAAATAAACTGGAGTCGGGTTGGCATGACTAGAATTAATGTGGGTGTTAAACCTTCTGAATTAAACGGAAAAATGCTTATTGCAGAACATAGGGAAATTAAACGAATACCTAATGTGGTGAAATCAGGTCGGTATTCTTTGGCAGGACAACCTAAAGAATTTAAGTTGGGCGCGGGTCACGTTAAGTTTTTTTATGATAAGTTAGAATTTCTTAGAAAGCGCTACGAATCAATTTACGCCGAATGTATTGGACGCGGTTATCAAGTTACCTATTTTGGCGACTGCTTTGTTGATTGTCCTAAAGAGCTAATGAATGATTATAAACCCACTAAACAGGACAGAGAGCTCGTCCTTTTAAGAATTGCCGAAAGAATGAATAACCCCAAAACCGAATAATAAAGTTATTTTAGTATTCTCTATGAAACCACTTCTTTTGATCATCGTCGTTTTTTTCTTAGTCGCTTGCGCTTCGCAGCGGCAGAAGGCGGTTTGTTCAGAAATGGAGTACCGTTTGAACAGTTTTGCGCATTCTCCAGACCAGCGTGCCTTTGCCGAAGAAGAACTACGCCAATGCCTAGCTCAACAAAAAGAATACGCCGAATCGGACTCCTTAACAAACAAAGCTAAAAAGGGCATTTACGAGCAGTTCGAGGAGTTACAAGAAAATGCTAACCCTTGATGGCCGCGAATTTACTCCAGAAATCCCCAAGCAACTCCAAGCAATTGCAAAAGAGATTCAGCAGGCAGGGGGGCGCTCTTATTTGGTAGGGGGTTGGGTTCGCGACGCTATTTTAGGCACGCCATGTCGAGATTTTGACGTAGAAGTCTATGAGTTAGAGCAAGAGGTCTTGTTAGAAATTCTGACTCATTTTGGTCGTCCTAATTTGGTGGGCAAGGCTTTTGGGGTTATTATCCTTCCACTAAAGGGCTTTTCTCTAGACATATCGTTTCCACGAACAGAAAATAAAGTGGGTGAAGGGCACCGCGGTTTTTTAGTGCAAACACACACGCACTTAAGCTTTAAAGAAGCCGCGTATCGCCGAGACTTTACGATTAATTCCATGGGAATGGAACTACCAAATCTTATACTTTGCGACCCTTATAACGGCAAAGAGGATTTGCAAAAACGCATTTTACGTCATGTCGGGCCTGCTTTTGCTGAGGATTCGCTACGGATTTTAAGAGGAGTGCAATTTGCGTCTCGCTTTGCCCTTTCATTAGCCCCAGAAACAGCAGCACTTTGCCGTGAACTCACAATTGAAGACTTATCATTTGAAAGGATTTTCGAGGAATTTAGAAAGTGGTTTTTAAAACCAGGAACTCCTTCTTATGGGCTCATAGCCTTTCTAGAGATGGACTTGCAACGGTTTTTTCCAGAGATAAAACCACCAGATGGCTCTTGGGATTTATTAGGCCTTTATTTAGATCGTCTTCAGGGTTCTTTTGAGAGTTTACCAGAAATCGATCGCCTTGTTCTTGCTTTTACCGTTCTTCTATCAGAAAGTGAAAATGAGACAGAGGTTCTTGCGTTTTTAGAACGCATTAGCAATGAAGTTAAAATCTTGCAGGGCGTGTCTAGGCTTTGGAATGGATTACCATTGCTTTTGCCACAAAAAGAATGCCCCTCGGATTCTTTTATTCGTCGCCTTTCGCTTCGCTTAAATGGGCTTGTTCTCGCCGAATGTTACTGCCTTGCAGACCCTCGCCACACTTTAGAACAAAAAGAAACATTTTTTATCCCTCTAATGCAAAGGGCTAAAGAGTTGGGTGTTTTTCAATCACCTCCACTACCCTTACTCACGGGAAAAACTTTAATGCAAATAGGGCTTCGCCCAGGCAAATTTTTTGGAGAGTGGATCAGCGAAAGCTTTGAACTGCAACTCGATGGTAGAATCCAAAACGAAGATGACGTCCTCATTTGGGCTCAAAAGAAGCGCGCTACTTCCATTTAAAAAGCCCGAGTTGCCCAAATGGTACGGCAAAGACAATCATAGGCACTTGAAACACCTCAGTGTGAGGCAAGGCCCAAAGAAGTGAAGTCTGTTTTAATTTGATCGCCGCAATCGTTAAAAATAAGGTGTCTACAAGACACTTGACGGCAAATGGCACCACAAACCAAGAACAGGGAAACCCAGCGAATAAAACGAGCCACGGGCTAAAGAACAACCAAATAAAAAAAGTATAAACCAAGGCAAGTAACAAAACGTAAAATGGATTTTGGTATTGTGTGCCATTACTTGACCACCTAGCCCTTTGAAAAAATAGGGCTTTCCAAGTATCGACGGGAGCCGTTTCCATAATCGCCTTCGAGTCTAGGTTGTAGCAAAAATCAACACCCTCGTTTTGAATCATCTTATGAATCAGCATGTCATCATCGCCAGAAGAAAGATGAATTAAATCGCCAAAACCACCTACTTTAAAAAACAGATCTTTTCGATAGGCGAGAGAAGCAGCACTTGCAACCATCGGTCTCCCTAGCGTAAACCCAGCGGCTTCCATAGCGGTAAAGCCAAGCGTTTCAATTTGTTGAATAGAGTGAACCAAAGAGCAAGTCCCGTTGTTTTTTTTAGGGCCTTGTACTATCTGGACGTTCCCTACAAATCGATTTGCCATCGAAGAGACAAGACCAGGCGGCGGAATGCAATCGGCGTCCATAATCAGCAAAACATCATAGAGGGCGATTTTAAATCCACTTTCTAAAGCCCGTTTTTTAGGACTTGCTATGGAGGGTAAATTAGCAGGCAGAGTTAAAATGCGAAAGCGTGGGTGAGAGGCACAAAAGTCTTCTAATATAACAGGTGTGGAATCGGTCGACCTGTCGTTAACGCAAATGACTTCCCAAGTCCCTTCAAAATCTTGGGCATCTAATGCCTCTAGTGTTCGCTTTAAAAACTGCTCTTCGTTTCTCATGGGAACCACAACAGAAACGCTGGGCAGTTCTGCGTTTTTGTGCTTAGCCCTTTTTGTTTTTAGAATACCAAAACTGAAAAATAAAAGCAGCGAGGCATAAATGGAGGTTAGTCCAATTAGAAAAATTACACTCATAAAAATCAAATATATATATTCTGTGCTATGATTCATCCAACATCATTAGTTCATGCCAAGGCTAAAGTAGCGTCTTCCGCTTCTATAGGCCCTTGGTGCATTATCGAAGAAGATGTCGAAATAGGCGAAAATGTCGTTTTAGAATGCCGAGTACGTGTCTGTAGCGGCACGCGCATTGCCACCAAAACAATCGTTTATGATGGCGCTGTTTTAGGCGCCCCTCCACAAGACTTGAAATACCAAGGTGAACGGACATTCTTAGAAATCGGCAATTCTTGTGTTATTCGCGAATATTGTACTCTAAATAAAGGCACTGCAGCGACGGGCAGCACAGTTATTGGCGATGGTGTTTTAATTATGGCATACTCTCACGTGGGTCATGATAGCGTGCTTGGCAAGGGTGCTGTTCTTGCTAATGGAGTGCAATTAGGTGGTCATGTTCATATAGGCTCTTTTGCCACCATAGGCGGCAACACCGCCGTGCATCAATTTTG
>DUVD01000129.1 GCA_012841225.1 Fibrobacter sp. | reverse complement strand
CCCACCTACCTCGCCATATAAGCACGCAGTAGCCGCATAATCCCAAACAGAACCGCCTCTATCGACTTCTCTAGGGAGCTTGTAATAAAGTGCAGGAGCGTGTTCAAGTACTTGGCAAGCAATGCAAACAGCACCACCCGATTCTAAAAGAACAACCCCCTCTAAGCCGAAATTCAAAGCGACACCACGCCAATACGCTAAAGTCGGTGCAAGCGAGGCCGATTCTAAAAAACTACGATCAAAGGCAAGAGTTAAATGGCGACTTAATGGTTTTGGTTTCCAAAGCACACCGTTGCGATAGGCACCAAGCCCACGAATTGCATGGTAAAGTACCTGCTCGGTGGGGTCGAAAACAACACCAATCCAAGGAATGCCATCTTTAGCCACCAAGGCGATCGATACCGAAAAACCAGCCTTTCCCTCAACAAAAGATAAGGTACCGTCTAAAGGGTCTACACTCCAAAAATAATCTTTAGAAAGCCTATCCAATGAATCGGGAGATTCCTCGCCAAGCCAAGCCAAATCAAAACGTGCCAAGGTAGGCCCTAAAACTTGAAATATCGCCTTTTGACTTTCCAAATCGACCTGGGTGACCACCTGAGAAGCAAGGCTGCCACCTGGAGAATCCTTATGATGCAATTCGCCATGAGCCCCAAAGCCTTTTAAAATAATTTTACCAGCGCTAAGAGCCGCTTGCCTTGCCAAGTCTAATAAGAGGCACAGGTCTTCTTGTTTTAAGTTTTTGCCCATTTAAAGCCCTGCTAATACCAAACGCGAAAGACGCTCACTATAACTTTGAGGATCCCAGTGTTGAGGGCTCCAGCCTTTAAGAAAACGATGAAAATCCACCCAAGCGACTGGATATAAGGCTCGCCAATCGGTTTCTAATGCTAAAAAATCAACAGTTGGTTTGTATAGCAATAAGGCTCGACGTAACTCACCAAAATAATGCGCAAGTAAAGCTGTTTCTAGGCGCTCAGACGACTCTTCTGTGTAACAACTCCCTATTAGGTAAGCCACATCTTTAACTCCCACGCCACCACCCACATATTGAAAGTCCACCGCTGCCACTTCTCGACCATCTTTAGAAAAACAAAAATTAGCCAGTTTTGCATCGCCATGAACTAAAGTCTGCCAAGTGGATTTTCTAAGTGCACGATCTATAGCAGGGGCCCCTGCCCGTAAGGCCGCGTCATTCATCAGTTTTAACTCATCGGGTCGCGTATCTAAGTACCAATAAGTGCCTAGTTTCCAAAGGCCTTCTGGCTTTTCTCCCAGAAACCGAGCGTGAAAGTGTGCCAACCAACTTAAGCAAACACGCGCTTCAGCATCACTAACCGAATGACGCCTGTGCGCAAAACCAGCGGAATCGAGATCTTCGAGCACTAACCAGATACCATCGCTGTGGCTGTGCTCTCCGAAGCAAAGGGGAACTCGGCAAGCAGAATCACAACTAGGTGCCCATTTTTTATACCAATTGATCTCGACTTGATAAGAACGGACCTTGCGCTTGTGAGACAAATTGGATTCACGTTTAGAGCCGTGAGGCCAATGCACTTTTTTTACAATAACAGTGGAATGGGCTGCGCCATCTAAATGACAACGAAACAATTGCCCGTAACCACCCCAAAGGCTCTGGATCAGATCACAACGAGCCACTCGCGTGGCGTGCGTTTTTTCACAAATAAAATCGGATAAGGCTTTATCTACCATAGCGTTTAACAATAGTAAATTGAAGGCTTATTTGTAAAAAGCACTTCAATGATTTTTAATAGGCACGCGAATAAGGCGTTGGTTTTGACTTTCGAGATCGATTGTCTTTTGAAGACGCTTGCCGTCGATTTGATAAGTCTTATGATTTTTAAAAGGTGTAGAAACACTATTCAGCAGCCCTAATGGAGGCTTTGTAGACACTGTACTTGCTTGCAAAACAAAAAGGCTATCTAAACCTTTACCCCCTAATGCAGACAAATCATAACCCACAACACCAGTAGCGAAAGCTTGCCATGCAGAATCCACTTGTGCTCGAATGCGAGTGCTAGCGGCCAATTTATCATCTTCAAACAATTCCACATCCACCCAAAACTCGATTTGGTTTTTTACACACGCCTGTTGTACAGCGCGCAAGTATGTACCCAATTTTG
>DUVD01000128.1 GCA_012841225.1 Fibrobacter sp. | reverse complement strand
TTTGTTATGGGAAAAGACTCTCGCATTGGGCCTAAGTTTTTGAAGGCAAGTATTGGTTTTGGCGGTTCCTGTTTTAAAAAAGACATTCTCAATTTGGTGTACCTCTGCTCTTATTACGGGTTACCCGAAGTGGCCGATTATTGGGAAAGTGTAGTGAAAATTAATGAATGGCAAACGCATCGCTTTGTCGCTCGTATGCTTGAAAACATGTTCAATACCATCGCAGGAAAACGTATTGCTGTTTTTGGTTTTGCATTTAAAGCAGACACTGGTGACACGCGCGAAAGTGCCGCTCATTTAGTGGTCAGAGATCTTTTAGAAGAACGGGCTACCCCTGTTATTATGGATCCAAAGGCGATTCCGGAAGCAAAAAAAGACTTGAGCGATGTTTTAGAGCATGTTGTGTTTGAAACAGATGAATATAAGGCGGCCGCAAAGACGCATGCAATTGTAGTTTGCACAGAATGGAAGCAGTTCGTTAAATTGGATTGGCAACGCATTTATGATAACATGGAAAAGCCCGCGTTTGTTTTTGACGGCAGAAACATATTAGATGCAGAGATGCTTCGTCAAATAGGTTTTGAAGTAGTCTCTGTTGGAAAAGGTATTTCGGAATAATTTATTATGGCAAATATAAGTGTTTTCGGTTTAGGTTATGTTGGTTGCGTTGGCGTTGCATGCCTAGCAAAATTAGGTCACCATGTAGTTGGCTACGATATTGATTCTAATAAAGTGGATCGAATTTCTCGAGGCCTTGCCACTATTGTAGAGCGCGATGTGGACGCTATAATGAGTGAAGGTTTTAAAGCGGGACGTATTTCTGCAACTACATCTACACAAGACGCCGTTACTCAAACGGAAATTTCATTTCTTTGCGTTGGTACTCCAAATGCAGCAGATGGGAGACTTAACCTATCTTTTTTGCTTTCTGCAGTACAGGCGATTGGCAACGGACTTCGTCTCAAATCCACTTTTCATATAGTGGTTATTAGAAGCACTGTTCCTCCGGGAACAAATGATATTGTGTCTGCGGCACTCGAAAAAGTTTCTGGAAAAAAAGCAGGCATTAATTTTGCCGTTGTCTCTAATCCAGAGTTTCTCCGTGAAGGCATGGCTGTTTCGGATTTTTTGAATCCTCCTTTGACAGTAATAGGCACAGAAGATAAAAATGCTTTGGGCATAATGCGAAAAATTTATGATCCTCTTTTTAGTGAAACAGTAGAAGTAGCGCCGAAAGTGGCGGAGATCATTAAGTTTGTCAATAATTCTTATCATGCGTTAAAAGTAACATTTGGTAACGAAATAGGTGCTATTTGCAAAAAACTAGATATTGATAGTCATCAGGTAATGAATTTGTTTTGCAAAGACACACAGTTGAATATTTCTTCTTATTATTTCACTCCCGGTTTTGCTTATGGTGGTTCTTGCTTGCCTAAAGATTTGAAGGGTCTTAATTTTTTAGCACAATCCAATCAGTTAGAAGTTCCCGTTCTTTCCTCAATTGAGTTAAGTAATGAAGTTCATATTCAGCGTGCTTTGGATCGAGTGCAAGCTACTGACATTCGTTCTGTTGGCATTATTGGGCTTACATTTAAAGCGGGAACCGATGATTTCCGAAATTCCGCAGCCATTCATTTGGCCGAAGCTATTCTTGGTAAAGGGAGCACTCTTCACGTTTACGACCGTTTTTTAAATATGGCGCAAGAAAAAGAAACCAACTTAAGAGAATTGAATGAAAAAATACCTCATTTACTGCCTTTTTTAGAAAAAACGGTAGAGAATGTGGTAGCAAAAAGTTTACTTGTCATTATAACAGTCCGTAACCCTGAAGTGCCTGCCTTAATTAGCAAGTACCCTAAAGTTCATTTTTTAGACTTGGTGCGATTGAAAGACCCATCTATAGAAGAGCTTCCAAATTACGAAGGGTTTTGCTGGTAACCCATGGTGCTAACAGGAAAAAAAGTTTGTATTGTCGTAGAAAACCTGCCTGTTCCTTTTGATCGCCGAGTATGGCAAGAAGCGCTTGCTCTTCGGGACGCTGGAGCAACGGTTACGGTCATCTGCCCTAAAACAAAAGCATACCCCCTCGAGTACGAAGAACTAGAAAACATTCGTATTTACCGCCATCACTTGCCCGAGGCGAATAAAACCATAGAGTACATTAAAGAATACTTGACGGCAATTTATCACGAGTTCCGACTTCTTTTTCATGTGTTTCGTAAGCAAGGTGTGCAAGATGTTATTCACGCCTGTAACCCGCCCGATCTCATTTTTGTGCCGGCGGCGCCGTTCTTTTTGTTCACTCGGTGTAAGTTTCTATTTGATCATCACGACATTAATCCAGAACTATGGATTGCTAAATTTGGTAAAAAAGGGCTCGGTTATCGAATCATTCTTTTAGCGGAGCGCATGACCTATTTCTTTGCCAAGCATGTGGTGGTAACTAATAACTCATATAAAACAATTGCTTTAAAAAGAGGCAAGAAGTTGAAAGGCGACGTCACTGTAGTGCGCAGTGGCCCAGACATTTCCAAACTAAAACTAGGTGAACCTAAAGAAGAAGTAAAAAAAGGGTTTCGTTATTTAGTGGGCTATATTGGCGTTATGGGGCAGCAAGAAGGCATAGACCTTTTATTAAAATCTATTGAGTATATCGTCAAAGAAAAAGGTCGTACCGACATTCGCTTTTGTTTAATGGGAGGCGGACCAGCTCTTAAAGAGTTAAAGGCTTTAAATCAAGAACTTGGACTTATCGACTATGTGGAGTTTCCAGGCCGCGTGACTAATGAGTTATTAGCCGACGTGCTAAATACAGCCGATGTTTGTGTTAATCCAGATATACCATCAAAGATGAATGATAAATCGACTATGAATAAAATCATGGAGTACATGGCTTTTGCAAAACCCATTGTTCAATTTACCTTAAAAGAAGGTGAAGTTTCTGCTAAGCGCGCCTCTTTATATGCTAAAAACACAGATACCAATGATTTCG
>DUVD01000127.1 GCA_012841225.1 Fibrobacter sp. | reverse complement strand
ACATTTTGATATAATGCTTGGAAACGAGCGCCACCACCTGCTTCAAAATGCTGAATTCCAGCAGCACAAGCGGCTTCTACAGCAGGGATAAAGTCTTTGGTGAAAGCACGAGCTCCGAAAATGGATTGAAACCCGTCACGGAAAGAGGTGTCTTGGAAAAGAATCTTTTTCATTCAATTGTTCCTGTGGGGTTCGTCACCCCGGTCTATTGGTCTATATATATACTTGCCTAAAGATACAAAAAAAACGATTTAAACGAACAAAATGGTGTTCAATCTTGCTCTAAATTCCCAGGTCAATTCGTGTTTTGGCCCTAAAACGCCAAAAAGCGTGAGCATCGCTTTAGAAGCGGCCTCGTCGTTCCAGCTTTTATTTACTTGTGCCAGGTCTAAAAAGCGGCTTAGTGCCATTTTGTATTCATTTTGAGAGGCTAGAACGCTCGCCTCGTGATAAATCTGGGCTTCGATGCCCTCAATATCCGTTTTTGCTGCTTCGGCGTGAAACTCCAATAGTTCTAAAAGAGAGCGTGCTGTTTTGAATTCGTCGTCAACTTCAGTAAAAAGGCTTAAAATTTCTTTGGCTAGGTCAATCTTGCCAAGTCCAAGAAGTGCTTTTGCCTTCAAAATAAGCAGTTTTTTGTCTTCAGGTGCTGTTTGCAGCGCCTCGTCCAGAAGGATTAACGCCAAGTCCCATTTTTTTTGCTGAATAAGGCCTTCTGCTTCTACTAAAAGCTGTTTTTCGTTGGAAAGGAAAAACTTTTCTAAGCGAGTTTTTAGTTCTTCTTCTGAAATTAAGCCAGAGATGGCATCGACAATTTCACCGTTTGAAATAAGGCGCACATCGGGAAGGGATTGTACCCGAAATAACTCAATGAATTGCGCATTCTCAGGAGTGTCTAGATTGACTACTCCTAAGGTAAAGCCCAAAATAGAAGCGTATTTTTGGAGTAAAAGACCAGTTTCTTCGCTTTTGGGGTGTCTGGAAGACGAAAAATAAAGAACGACAGGTTTCTCTTTAGAAGGAGCGATAATCTGCGTGTCAAAATTATGAGAGTTTATTTCTATTGGCTGTGACATATTCAAAAATTAAAAAAAACAAATGTTTTAACCTAGCCTAACTAGATAAAAGCACCTCTAAATCGACTAATATTTTGAAGAGAGGTGAAAAACGGGTTATGGGTTTTGTTATATTTGCTTTATATGACAAATTCCTGCCCTTTTTGCCAGTCGTCGATTTCTAGTATTAAATTGCATCATTTTACGCTGCGCATTTGTCCTCGTTGTTTTTCCACATTTTTTCCTGCCGATAAAACGATGAGCTTTCGCCGAGAAATTTCGGATACTACTCGAAAAACATGGCTTTCTGTTCTTAAAGGCAAATCGATTAAAGACCCGGTTGTTAGTGGTGAACTGAAATGCTTAGATCATGGTGAACCTTTAGTTAAAGGAGCGCTACCCGATTACAACATTCCCGCTTATGTGACCACTTGTTGTGATTTGTTTCATTTGCCTCCTTCATTAACTTCTGAAGTTCTCGAACGCACGTTAAAGTCGCCTTTCCGCCCTCTGTCAAAAGGGAAGCATGTTAAAGAACATTTTTTCTTTATCCGGTTTTTTGATTTTATACTTTCAAAAGTAGTCGGAGAAGCCCTGCCCGAAGAAGACCCTCTCGATTTAATTCAATACGATCTCCACTTTAAAGATATTTTAGGCCCTAGATCATGAAAAGACTATACATCATTTTAGGTGGGCTATCCGCACTGGCACTTGTTGTTTATGCTTTAATTCCAGATCGCGAATTTAAAGAACAACTTTACCCTATTTCGGGAAGTGCAGTAGTCATGACTTATGATGACAAAATAGAAGGCGGTGCTTCTACTGCTGGGCTTTCTATTGTCGACTCCACACTTTTATTTAAGTGCAAATTGCACCCCGATAACACGACTCCCGCATGGTGTGGTGTGGTTTGGGATTTGGATTCCGAAAAAAAGCAACGTTATCATAATTGGACTTTTGTAGATACGCTTATTTTAAATATTTCTAGTCAAAACATAAAAGAGATTCTCGTTAAGGTTTGGACTTACGATCCAGATGCTACAGACCCCGATGACTTCTCGACCTTCCGCCCACTCATTAAAGAATGGCCCTTAAAAGGTGGCACCGAGCGTCTTGCTATTCCTATGTGGCAGCTTTATGTTCCTGATTTTTGGTACGAGGAAAAAAATGTTTCTAAAAGGCTAAAGCAGCGTCATCAAGAGGCCGTTGCTCGATTTGAAATTAGCCCTAGCTGGGAAACGCCTCGCGACACTGAATTTTCAATTTCTATTCAGTCGATTGAGGTTAAGGGTGTTAGTAATCTGGCCTTTGGCGTTATCTTGTTCTTTTTTCTCGTCGTTGTGTCGATTGCTGTAGGGTTTCGCCATAAAGAAAAAAATGACTAAAACAATCAAAATAACGATTCTCTTTGCCACTTCTTTAATAGTGCTTTTTACGGTGTGGTTTTTATTTCACTCCAAAAGATTAACCATATATCCAGTAGGTGAATTACCTAATTCGATTATTTTTGCTTACGGGGATATCGCTGATGGAGGCGCTTCTACTGCTAATTGGGCTCAGAATGATTCTTCGCTAGCACTCTCCCTGATAGTTCGATCTGGCATCGCTTATCCTTATGCTGGTATGGGTATCGATTTAATTTCCGACACTAAAAAAATGTCTGGAGAATTTATAGACTTCTCTTTGTTCGATTCCTTAAGCATTACGCTCCGTACGCGTCACATGAAGCAAGTGCAAGTTAAGCTGATTACAAACGATCCTAAACTCACTCGCGTAGAAGACCCCATGTCTGCGCGCTACTTGTTACAGGTGATTCCTTCCGAGCGCTCGTATCAAGAGGTTCGTGTTCCTGTTTCTGGCTTCCTTGTTCCAGAGTGGTGGTTTGAGCGCAATGGCTTTACGGCTCCCGATCAATTAAAGTATCTCGAACGCGGTATTAAAATAGACATTTCCAGTGGCTCTGGAACCATGCTTGGTATTCCCGATGAGATTGAGATTAAAAGCATTCATTTTTTTGGAGAAAATCATTTTGTAAATAGAATTGTTTTTACAATGGGACTTGTTTTTACGGTGTTGTTTCTTGGGTTTCTTTGGATTGATCGCTCAAGAACATTTGCTGTAAAAAAAATTGAAATTAAACTACGTAAAGAGCAAGCAATAAAAAAGTATACTAAGCTGCCTGTAGAAAGCCACCAAGAAAAAGAAGCCAATCGCATTATCGATTACATCAATGCACATTACCAAGAGACCACGCTTTCCTTAGAAGACGCCTGCAGAGAAGTAGGTTTGAATCGTAATAAGTTTTCAGAAGGATTGAAAAAAAGTGTGGGGATGACTTTTAGTAGTTATGTTAATGAAGTTAGATTAAAAGAAGCGTGCCGCTTGCTTGTAGAGACAGATCTTCAAGTGGTAGAAATTGCTTTGAATGTTGGTTTTGGTAATGTCAGTCATTTCAATAAAGTATTTAAGCAAGCTCATCAAAAAACCCCTTTAGAATATAGGAGAGCACATGTATAGGCACTGGGATGTCGATAGAATAATGAAATTTATTTTCGCTCTAATCGTGATCACCATATCGGCTTTACTGTTGAATTATTTAAGCGCAGTCCTTGTGCCATTTGGCGCCGCATTTTTGCTCGCTTATATAGTTGACCCTATTGTGAACAGGCTACAGAAAAAAGTACGCTTTAGAATTGTGGCCGTTATAATTGTTTTGCTTGCTTTTACATTATTGTTCGGGTTAGCGCTTCTTATTTTTATACCTCAAATTACGGAAGAGGTACAAAGATTAGGCACTTTGCTTTCTAAACTTTTAACCGATTCTGCATGGAGTGCGCGCTTAAACGAGGTTATTCCTGGAAGCATGATAGACTGGTTACGCCATTTAATTTCTATGGATAACATAGCAGAGTCTATGCAGAGCATTGACTTTTGGAAAGACATTCAAGCTGTTTTTTCTAAAGTACTACCCGGTGCTTTAGGTTTTTTATCTGGCACAGCAACAGTTGTCCTTTGGCTTACAGGCGCAGTTCTAATTATAATGTACTTGATTTTTATTATGCTCGATATGCCTAAATTGAGGACGCGTATAAAGAAATTAGTGCCTATAAAATACAAGGAGGAAGCCGAAGACCTCGCTAAAGAGATGGACTATTTAATGGCTGCTTACTTCCGAGCTCAAACCATTGTGGCTATGTCGGTTGGGGTTCTTTTTGCCACTGCCTTCTCCATCATTGGTTTTCCCATGGGTTTTTTATTTGGTTTGTTTATTGGCGCTTTAAATATGATTCCTTACTTGCAGCTCATGAGCATTCCTCTGGCGCTTCTTCTCGGCGTGGTTTATGCTTTGGATACGGGTATTTCTTTTTTGGAAGTGGCGTTAATATTGGTTGTCATTTATGGCGTAATTCAAGTGATTCAAGACCTAGTTCTAGTTCCAAATATTATAGGAAAAAGTATGAATCTGCCACCTGTGGGCATTCTTCTTTCACTATCGGTGTGGAGCAAATTGCTAGGGTTTTTAGGCCTTCTTGTGGCCATCCCCTTTACCTGCTTGTGCCTTGTCTATTTGGACAAAATACAACGCCGTCGAGACTCTCAAGACTTACTTTTAGCATCGGAAGAAGAAAAATGTGCCTGCGAACCCCCTGTAACCCCCTAAAATAGGGGCTCAGAGGAAAATAAATCAAAAAAAAACTTGTTTACCGCCAAAAAAAAGGTATAATATCTAACGTTGAATTTTAAACAACCCTCAAGGAGTCACAATGAACAAACAAGATCTAATTAGCGCCGTTCTCGCCGACAAGGCTGCTGGCATCGAAACTAAAGCTGCCGCAGAACGCGCAGTTAACGCTGTAATTGCTGGTATCACTACCGGTATCAAAAAGGACGGCAACGTTCAATTGATCGGCTTTGGTACATTCCAAGTTAAAGAGCGCAGCGCTCGTATGGGTCGTAACCCAAAAACTGGCGAAGCTATGAAGATCAAGGCTTCTAAAACAGTCGGCTTCAAAGCTGGTGCTGCTTTAAAAGAAACCGCAAAGAAAACAAAATTAGCTAAAAAATAATTTATTTTTTTTTGTAAAAGAACCGCTACGAAGCGGTTTTTTTTATGGAACGTTTTCACAAAAGAAGGTCAATGTTTTTTCTTTTTATATCTTTTATAGCAGAAAATAGAATTGTCGACCCAAGGAGTTAAAATGAAAGCCGTACTTTATTCAATAAGCATTCTTTGTTTTTCATTTTGTTGCATCGCTTGTACTAATAATGGCCCATCTGATTCTAAATTAGAAAAAGATATTTGTGTTACAGACCCTCAAAATCCGCTTTGTCTGCCCTCAGATCCCCAAGAACCTCTGCCTTAAAAATAAAAACAACGCTTTTTAATTCTTATAAACGGCAAAATTTACTGTAAGTTTGGCATAACCCCTTGATTAATATGAAGGTTTTGTTAAATTTTGAATTCTGAATTGCAATTTTTAAAGGTTTAATATCATGAAAAGAACTTTCCAACCTCATAATCGTAAACGAGCTAACAAGCAGGGCTTTCGCGCTCGCATGGAAGACCGTTGGGGCCGCGCTATTGTTAACCGTCGCCGTGCTAAGGGCCGCAAACGTTTAACTGTCAGCGACACCATCTATAAGAAATAAGGTCGGCTTATTGCCTCTTTAAGGTCTTATCGGCTACGATCGCCTATTCAATTCCGGCAAATTTCTGTCGATGGCAAGTTTGTTCGCTCTTCGTCTTTGACGATGAAGTGGATAGCGAGTCCGGACGGTATTTGCCGTTTTTGTTTTGTGGCGAAAAAGAAAAATGGCAACGCGGTCTACCGCAATCGTTGTCGTCGAATTTTGCGTCCTGTTTTTTTTGAAGCCTCCTCAGAGTTAAAACCAGCCGTTTGGGCAATGGTTTTTGTGAATGACAATGCGGAGGAGATGACCTCCCTTAGACTGCGAGAGTCGGCAAACAAGCTTTTGTCTAAAATGAAGCAGAGCCTTTTATGTCTTTAATTCGTTCAGTAAAAAAATCACTTTTGTTTGTGCTGGTTGCGCCTATTCGTGCATATCAATACATTCATCCTGCTTTTTTTAGAGGAACTTGTCGATTTTACCCAACGTGTTCTCACTATGCAATTGAGTCTTTGGAAACACACGGTGTTATAAAAGGTTTCTATCTTGCTGTTTTTCGGATT